>NZ_AUIS01000024.1 GCF_000423825.1 Thermithiobacillus tepidarius DSM 3134 | reverse complement strand
TGGCGGACGCTGCCATCGGGCAGCTTTACCCGGGGGACACGCACTTCCAGGAAGCACTCGTGCTGGAAGAAGTTCAGGTGCCGGTAACGCTTGGCGACGGTGTCGTGAACCGGATGCTGGCCCTCCACGCCAGCCAGCGCGAAGCGGCTGCCGGCGATGAAGTCCACCCGGATGGTGAGCGTCTTGGCCGCCAAATCGAAGTCCGCGCCCGTCACCTGCCACGGCGGAGAGACCCCCAAGGCAGCCTCAAACAGCTTGTCAGTCATACCCGATCCCGTACCTGCTCAGGTCCAGCTTACCCACTCGAAATTGAAAAGAGGCAAAATGGGGGGCATTGCGCCCCCCGCGGCTGGCTGAGCAGCCTGTGACCGCCGGCTTAGACGGGATTGCCGCTGCCGTCGTACCTGAGCAGGAAGACCCCGTCGCCCACGGCGGTGCTGCCGGCCAGGTTCTGCGGCTCGCTGCTGTAGCCGGTGATGACGGTGTTGCCGTTGCCGTCCACCGCCACGGCGTTGGTCAGATCGCTGCCGGCCGTGCCTTTCTGCTGCACCCACTGGCGAGCGCCGCTGAGATCGTACTTGACCAGGAATGCATCATAAGGATTGCTCTGCATGGCGGCGCCGGGATCAGCCAGGTTGCCGTTGGTATAGCCGGTCACGTAGACGCCGCTGGCGTCCACGGCGACGCCGGTGGCGAACTCGCTGCCCTTCGAGCCGAACTCCTGTTTCCACTGCATGAGCCCATCGCCGATGCGGAAACTGACGGCGAAGAGATCATAGGTAATGCCTACATCGCCCGCGGCGTTGGTGCCGGCCAGGTTGCAGTTGGTGTGGCCGGTCACGTAGACTTTGCCGCTGAACACCGCGATGCCGCTGAGGATGTCGTCCTCCGGCGTGCCCATCTGCTGGGTCCAGGTCTGATTGCCGCTGGCGTCGAACTTGGCCACGAAGAAGTCGGTGGCGCCCATGTAGGTGGTGGCAGCGGGTACGCCAGGCATGATGCCGCCGGTGGTGCCGCCCACATAGATGCCGGTACCGTCCGCCGTCACGCTGGTGGCCTTGTCGTTCGCGGCGGTGCCCAACTGCCGGGTCCAGATGAGCGCGCCATTGCTCGCATCAAAGCGGGCGAGCAGGGCATCGCGCTGACCAGCGCTGATGGCGCCGGCCAGCGTGCCGCTGGTATGGCCGGCTACGTAGACACCGCCGTTGCCGTCCACCGCCACGCCAGTGGCGGCGTCATCCTCGGTGGTGCCGAGCTGCTGGGCCCAGAGCCGGTTGCCGCCGGCGTCGAACTTGATTATGAAGAGATCGCTCTTGCCGACATTGGCACCGATGTTGTCGCCCAGCTTGCCCTGGGTGGCGCCGGCCACGTAGACGCCGCCGCTGGCATCCACGGTCACGCCGGCGGCCGACTCGTCGGCGCTGGTGCCGATCAGGCGCCGCCAGGCCACGTTGCCGCTGCCGTCATACTTGATCAGGAAGATGTCCCGGGCACCTTGGTTGACCAACGTGCTGACGCCCAGGTTGCCGTTGGTGTCGCCGACCACGTAGATGCTGCCGTCGGCGGCGCGGGCGACGGCATTGCCGGCGGCGGCCGGCGTGCTGAAGGTCCAGTTGTAGTTGGACGCCAGTGCGTTGCCCGCTGCGTCCTTGACGCCGGTGGTGATGGTGACCGTGTAGGTGGTGCCGGCAGCGGCCAGGGGGCTGCTGGGCGTGAAAGTGGCGGTTCGGCCCACATAGGTGACTTGGCCAGCCACCGGCGCACCGTTGGCGCTCACCAGGAAGGTGGTCCCGTCGATGCCGGTTACCGGCTCGCTGAAGGTGACGGTAATGGCGCCGTTGACGGCCACGCCGACGGCGTTGTTCGCGGGCGTGGTGGAGACGACGAAGGGTGCCGTGGTGTCCGGCGCCACGCCGGACGTCGGGCTGGCGCTGTCGCCGCTCCCGCCGCCGCCACAGCCTGCCAGACCCAAAGCCAAAACGAACGGAAGCGCCCGAAGGGCGTGCGAGCCGCGCTCCATACATCCTCCCTATCTGTGCTGTTGTAATGACCGCGACTCAAGGATAGGAAAAAGTTCCGATTTGCTGCATAGCACTTAAGCGGGAAGACTTAAGTCGCAACGGCCGGCGGGGCAGGCAGGGCGGCTACCGCCCGGGTGATGGCGCGGTTTTCGTTGACGGCGATGCGGTGCACGTCCACCGGGCCGGTGGCGAGCCGCGCCTCATTGGCGGCGTTGGCCGCCGGGTCGAGGCGCACGCCAAGGAAGTCCAGCGGCGCGCAGATGGCGGCGCGCACGGCGGGCGCGTTTTCGCCGATGCCGCCGGAGAAGACGAGCTGATCCAGGCCGCCCAGGGCGGCGGCGTAGGCGCCGATGGCCTTGCGCACCCGGTAGCAGAAGAGCTCCACGGCAAAGCGCGCCGCCGGCGTGTCGGCGGCCAGCAGGTGGGCCATGTCGCGGTCGCCGGCCAGGCCAAGCAGGCCGCTGGCCTCGTTGAGGCCGCGATCGAGTTCCGCGGGGCTGACGCCGCGCTCGCGCAGCAGGTACAGGAGCGCGCCGGGGTCGACGTCGCCGGAGCGGGTGGCCATCACCAGCCCCTCCAGGGGCGTCATGCCCATGCTGGTGTCCACGCTCGCGCCGTCGCGCACCGCCGTCACCGAGGCGCCGCTGCCCAGGTGGCAGATGACCAGCCGTGACGCCCGAGCCGCGCCCAGCTGGTGTAGCACGTCCTCGCAGGCGATGCCGTGGAAGCCGTAGCGGCGCACGCCCCAGTCGCGCCACGTTTGGGGCAGGGCGTACTCGCGCGCGACCGGCGGCAGGGTGGCGTGGAACTCGGTATCGAAGACGGCGGCCTGGGGAATGGCGGGCCAGGCCTGCCGGCTGGCGTCGATGAGCTGCAGGTTGAGGGGCTGGTGCAGGGGGCTCAAGGGCACGAGGCGGCGCAGTTCGGCGCAGACGCGGTCGTCCAGCCAGGTGGACCGCACGTAGTCGGGGCCGCCGTGCACCACCCGGTGGCCCACGCGCTGGAAGGCAGGCTGCCCGCCCAGCTCGCGCAGCAGCGCCTGAAAGGCGTCGGCATGGCTGGACAGCATTTGCACCTGCCGGCGGGCGGGCGCGCTGCCGCTTTGGCTGACGATGGCGCCGTGGGCGCTGCCGATGCGCTGGGCGTGCCAGCGCAGCAGCGCCTGCGCCGAGGACGAGTCCCAGAGCTCCGCTTTCAGGGAGGAGGAGCCGGCGTTGATCACCAGGATGTGCATCGGCGGGTCTCGCGCAAGGCCGGTCGGGGCGGTGTCATCCATTTAAGCCCGCGGGCGGCGGGGAGGCAAGCGCAGGCTTAAAACCTTGGTCTGATTTCCGCGGCCTGCCACAGTCTTTATCTTTGCTCAATTCCCGCCAGCACCGCCGGGTCCGCTTTTCAGGCTTTCCTGCTCCAGCGAGGAGAGAAACGCATGAAAGATCTCGGTTTCCCCAGTCCTTCCGCTTCCCGTTGCGCGTCATCCTCCGGCCATCGTTTCTTCCTGCGGAGGCGCCCGTGTTCTACGCGTCCCTGACCGTCATCCTGCTGGTGCTGGGGCTCGGCCTGCTCGGCTTCGCCCTGCTGGCCTGGGCCTTCAAGGCGGGGCAGTTCGACGAGATGGATGCCCAGGCCATGCTGCCCTTCGACAGTGCCGACCTGCGCTACGAGCGCCCGTGGGAGAACGCCGCGCAGCGGGCCGAGCGCGCCGCCGCCTACGGCGAGCTGATTCCGCCGAAAAAGGGCGAATGGGGAGAAGCGCGATGAGCGACAGCGCAGCGGCCCGGCTCAGCAAGGAAGACCAGCAGATCCGGGAGAACGTCGAGGAAGTGGCCCGCTACGACGCCTCCGGGCGCCGGCCGGTGCTGCTCAGCTTCTACATCGGCCTCGCCTGGCTGCTGGTGGGCACCTTCTTCGGCGACGTGGCCAGCTTCAAGTTCAACTTCCCCGACTGGTGGTCGCACTGGGACTGGCTGACCTTCGGGCGCGTGCGTCCGGCCCACCTGAACGCCATGATCTATGGCTGGGCCTCCACCAGCATGTTCGGGGTGTCCCTGTGGATGATGCCGCGCCTGCTGCGTACGCCGCTGCGCTGGGCCAATCTCGCCAGTGCCGGCATCCTGGTGTGGACCGTGGGCGTAGTCGTGGGCGTCGTGCTGATGCTGGCCGGCGTGACCGATGGTCTCGAGTGGCTGGAGATGGACCGCTACCTCGCCGATCCGTTGCTGGTGCTCGGCGCCGGACTGGTGGGCGCGAGCATCTGGCGCACGCTGATGGACCGCCAGGTGAAGCATCTCTACGTATCGGTCTGGTACGTGGCCGCCTCTTATCTGTGGTTTCCCGTCATCTTCACCGTGGGCAACCTGCCCTTCTACCGCGGCGTGGAGTCGGCGGCGGTGAACTGGTTCTATGCCCACAACGCCCTCGGGCTGTGGCTGACCACCGTCAACCTGGGGGTGATCTATTACCTGATTCCCAAGATCGTGGGGCGGCCCATCTATTCCTACTGGCTGTCGCTGGTGGGCTTCTGGGCGCTGGCTTTCTTCTATGCCCTGAACGGCATGCACCATCTGGTCGGCGGGCCCTTGCCGCAGTGGATGATCACCACTTCCATCACCGCCAGCATCATGATGTTCATCCCGGTGCTGGCGGTGGGCGTGAACCAGCACATGACGGTGGTGGGGCGCTTCGGCGCCATGCGCTACTCGCCCACGCTCACCTTCATCGTGCTGGCCGCCATGTCCTACACGGCGGTGTCGCTGCAGGGCATCATGACGGCGCTGGTGGAGGTCAACCGCGTCAGCCACTTCACCCAGTGGACCATCGCCCATTCGCACGTGGGTGTCTACATGTTCGTCACCTTCGCCCTCTTCGGCGCGCTCTACTATATCCTGCCGCGCCTCATCGGCCGCGAATGGCCCAGCGCCCAGCTCATCCGCCTGCACTTCTGGCTGGTGGCGGTGGGCATGGTGGTCTACGTGGTCGGTCTGAGCATCGGCGGGGTGATCCAGGGCCTGGACATGCTCGATCCGGCCAAGTCCTTCCAGACTTCCGTGGAGGCGACCATTCCCTGGCTGTGGGTGCGCAGCGCGTCGGCGGTGGTGCTGACGCTGGGGCACCTGGTGTTTTTGTATCACACCTATCTGATGGTGATGCGGCGCGGTCCCGAGCTGGAGGCGCCGCCCTTCTACGCCGTCAAGCCCATCCTCATCGACGAGCCGGCGCCCGCCGCGCTGCGTGAAGGCGGACGGCCGTGAGTCGGGTGCTCATGCTGCTGATCGGCGCCTTGGCCGCGGTGACCTTCGCGGCGGTGGTGCTGGTGGCCGTCCCCAAGGCGCTGCTGGCCGAGGTCAAGCCGCCGCCGCAGCTCAAGCCCTACACGGCGGAGCAGGCACGCGGGCGCGCCGTTTACATGGCCAACGGCTGCATCTACTGCCATACGCAGCAGATCCGTGACCCGGCCATCACCACCGACGCCCAGCGCGGCTGGGGGCGGCCCTCGGTGCCGGCGGATTACTACTATGACCAGCCGCATCTGCTCGGCACCATGCGCACCGGGCCGGATCTCTTCAACGTCGGCGCGCGCCTGCCCGACCCGCAGTGGCAATTGCTGCACCTGTACCAGCCGCGCGCCTTGGTGCCCTGGTCCATCATGCCGGCCTTCCCCTTCCTCTTCGAGCTGAAGGCCCAGGCGGCGCCCGGAGATACGGTGGTCAAGGTGCCGGCGCCCTACGCGCCGCCCGGCCAAGTGGTGGTCGCCAAGCCCGAGGCCCTGGCCCTGGTAGCCTACCTGCTATCGCTGAACCACACCTATCCGTCGCCGGAATCGGCCCGACCCGAGGGCACCAGCCCGCCCAAGGGCCAGGTGGCCCAGGGAGGGTCCTGAATGGATCGGCAGAGCGCCGGCGGGCATGACCCGCGCCAGCACGAGAAGAGCACGCTGCGCATCCACGGCGCCCTGTTGCGCGAGGCGGAGGAACCCAATGAAGCCGCGCACACCGGTCCCTGGTGGCTGTGGGCGGCGGTGGTGCTCACCGTCTTCGTCGGCGGCTTTTACCTGGGCAAGCACGTGGGGCCCTTCGGCACCGCCCCCTACACCGGCTATCTGCCCGTGGGCGTCGGGCCGGGCCAGACGGCGCCCGCGGCGAAGACCGTTTCGGGCGCGGCGGTCTTCACGTCCCATTGCGCCACCTGCCACCAGGCCAACGGCATGGGCGTGCCCGGCACCTTTCCGCCGCTGGCGGGTTCCGACATCGTGCAGGGCGATCCGGAGACCGTGGTGCGCATCATCCTGGACGGCCTGCAGGGGCCAGTCACGGTCAAGGGCGGCAGCTACAACGGCCACATGCCGGCCTGGAAGAACCAGTTGAGCGACGCAGAGATCGCCGCCGTCGCCACCCACATCCGCAGCATGGGCGGCAACCGGGCCGGGCCCGTCGACCCGCAGCTGGTGGCGAAGATCCGCCAGGCCGACAGCGCCCGCACCCAGCCCTGGACCATGCCGGAGCTGCAAGCCCAGCGGAGCGGCGCATGAGCCCGAGCAGATCGGCACCCAGGCATACCTTCACCGTGTCGGCCTTCTTCGAAACGGAAGCCGCCGTGACCCGGGCGGTCACGCAGTTGGTGAACCAGGGCATTCCGCGCGACCTCATCGACGTGGCCCTGGCCGCGCGCGCCCGCGAGCGCTTCTTCGACGGCCAGGGGCAACCGTACCGGGACAGCATCTTTTCCTTCGCCGGCCGCGGCGCGCTGGCCGGCCTGGTGCTCGCCGCCGCCTTCACCATCGGCCTGACCCTCATGCCCGGCTTCGAATCCCCCGGCCTGCTGGCCTACGTCCAGTTGCTCGGGCCCAACATCGGCGTCATGATGGGCGGCGCCTTGGGTGGCCTCTATGGCCTGCTCAGGCGCTCGCACCCCAAGCCGGAGCATTACCGGGCCCTGGAGCGCGACATCCCGCTGCTGCTCGTCCATCTGCGTCCGCCGCCCGAGGCGGAGCGCATAGCCGCGCAACTGCATCAGTGGGGTGGAATCGAGCCGCGGATGACGCCGGATACGATGGCGGCGGTGGGAGCTGAGTGAGCAGGGCGGCGGCCAGCAGCAGGAGCGCGGCGAAGAAGATCTCGGCGCTGAGGCGGTCATCGAAGGTCCGCCACTGCGCGGCCGCCGGCTCATGGACGGCGCGCAGCCAGCGGCGCAGGCCGTAGGCGCTCAGCAGCACGCCGAGCAGCGCCAGCAGCTTGCCGGCCAGCACCCAGCCGTAGGCACTGTGGGCGAGAGCATCCAGGCCCACCTCCTGCAGCGCCAAGCGCCCGATCCCGCTGCCGACCGCCACCAGCATGGCGGGCGCGGCGAAGCGCGAGAAGGCGCGCAGGGCCGGCGGCAGCACCCGCTCGCCGGTGCCGAAGCGCCCCAGCACCAGGACCATGAAGCCGCCCAGCCAGGCCGTGACCGCCGTCAAATGCAGCAGGTCCACGGCAAAGAGCGTCGATCCCGCGCCCCATTCCCCGGCATGGCCCATCAGGGCCAGCGCGCCCAGGGCGCCGAGCCCCAAGAGCCAGGTTCCCCACGCCTGCGCGCGCGGCCAAGCCCGGCTCAGCCGCCCGTAGCCGGTCAGCAGCAGCAAGGCGCCCACATAGGCCAGCCAGGCATGCCCGTAGGCGGTGTCGCGCAGGACGGTGGCGTAGTCGCCCGGGCCGATCCGGGTTTCCGCCAGCTCCAGCAGCCCCGAATCGTCGGGCACGAAGGCGGTGAAGGCCATGAGCGTGGTGGCGTGCAGCGCCAGCGCCGCGCCGCCGCAGGCCGCCGCCAGGCCGCCGAGCCGCAGGGCGCGCGCGTGGGCGGCGACGGCGCCGGTCAGCAGCCGCCAAGTGGCCGGCCCGGTCATGGCGGCCGTGCCGGCGTAGGCCAGCGCCCGGGCCAGCATGCCGTCCAGCAGGTGCGGGTCGGCCATGCTCAGCGCACGGTGAAGGGGATGCGCCCCTCCTGGCGGTGGCCGTCCAGGGAGACCACGCTCCAGCGCAGCACATAGCGGCCGGGCTTCAGCTCGGGCAACGGCCCGCTCACCGCCACCGGATGACGGACGGCGGGCTGGTCCGCCGCCAGCGGCCACTGCCGGCTATCCTGCCCGGCAATGAGAAGATAGCGGCTGAAGGCCCCTTCGATGGGCTGGGCAAAGTACAGGGCGAAGCGCCGGGGCGGCGCGGCCAGGGCCGCCTGCGCGGCCGGCTCGGAGCGCACCAGGTGGGTGTGGGCCAGGGCCGGCGGCGCCAGCCCCGGGTTCAGCAGCAGTCCGACACCCAGCACAGTCCAGAGACGCGATGCCATGGCGAGCCCCCTCTTGGCGGATTTGCCTTACTATAGCACCTCTCCTGCCGGGCAGGAGGGCCGCAAGGCCGAGTGCCTGAACCTGGCCCGGGCCCGGCAATCCAATGGGTATCCGCGTGCGTAAAGGAGACCCCATGGCAGCCCGCGTGCGTGCTCCCGATTTCGGCCCCGAACTGCCCTGGCCGAACTTCAGCCGGCCGCTGAGCCTGCGCGGCAAGGTGGCCTGCATGCACGTGGTTCCCGACCTGCACAGGCCGGAGGCCAAGTACGGCGACCGGCAGGCCGTCCCCGCCGAACCGGGCGTCGCCGCCTGGCAGGAACTCGTGCTGGTCGCCGACCCCAACCACGGCCGGCTGCTGCGCTTCGACCGGCACAGCGGCACCGTCAGCGAATTCACGCTGCGCTGAAGCACGATGGCCGATACAGGAGCAGGGATGGACGACAAGACGCCAGCATCCGCCCAATCGGAGCTCGCCGACGTGGTCGAGCGCAACATCAGCACGCTCCTCGCTCGCCGCCGGGCGGAGGAACGGCGCAAGGGCATGCAGGAGCGCATCGCCGACGCCATCACCCGCTTCACCGGCAGCATGCGCTTCGTCTATATTCACCTCGTCGTCTACGGCTTGTGGATTGCCATCAATCTGGGCTGGCTGCCCTTCATCCCGAAGTTCGACGCCTCCTTCGTCAAGCTGGCCATGGTCGCCTCGGTGGAGGCAATCTTCCTGTCCACCTTCGTGCTGATCAGCCAGAACCGCATGGCCGCCCTGGCCGACAAGCGCGCCGACCTCGACCTGCAGATCAGCCTGCTGGCCGAACATGAAATCACCCGGCTGATCCAGCTCGTCACCGCCATGGCCGAACGCATGGGCGTGGAGGAATCGAAAAACCCGGAGCTGGACGAGCTGGCCCAGGACGTGGCGCCGGAAGCGGTGCTGGACAAGATGGACGAGACGCGGCAGCGCTTCGAGAGTGCGGAATGGTCAAAAGGAAAGCGCCGGAGGCGGGAGGAGAGCTCGCAGGACTAACGATCATAATCCGCCTGTGCATGGCTCGCGAGTCGCCGTTGAATTTCTCTGGGTATGGGTGGTGTGAAGCGGCGCGGTAAGCTATACCGCCTTTTGGTTGTTCGTCAAGGCATAAGAACCCGGTCGCTTTGGCGGCCGGGTTCCATGAGAGGGTCGGTAAGCAACTGGGTTAAAATAGATTCATATCCTTCTTGTACACTGCCGAGTGAGGCCCTGCAGGGAGCCCGCGGTGTGGTCTGGCAACAGCAAGGGCGTTGGCTTGCTGGGCAAGAGGAATGTAATTGGGGGCAGCCTTCGTTATTGCAGCAGATACTGCAGCGGCGATGAGATCACCCAAAGGATTGCCAGTTGAGTTGTTCTGTGGCTGGTAAACCATCGTTTCGGACGAGTGCCATATCTCTTCTCCAGTCTTGGCACTCTTGAGACTGTAATTGAACTTCACCGTAACCGTGGTGGAGAGAAGAACGTATTTGGCGTCCCATCTATCGATAGTGATGTACAGGACGGAATCTGCGCCGAATAGTTCAGCCACCCGTTTCGGATCTGCTTCATGCACCAAGTCGGCGTCCGAGAGACCATCGTCTTCTAGCAGGTGTTTGGTCAAGTTGACCGGGAAAACATAGTAGCCGCGCTCAGCCACGGGGCGAGTGATAGTCGAGAGGAAGTAATCCGGAGCATTGATATCGACGCTTCGGTTTACAACGGGAACGACAAGAATGGACCTGGGATCGGCTTGGCGGAACTGGGTGTAGTCATTGGAAGGCGGGGTAGTCGCACATCCAGTGGTGAGGAGCACGAGCCCAAAGGCAATAATAAGTTTGGCGCTTGTAGTCATCGTGAAGCCACCCCGGCTTGTTTGTCCTCGGCTTTGGTAAGAGTGCTGCTTGAGGCGGTTTGTGCGTTTTTGATCATCTTGTCCATCAGTATGCTGGACTCCGGCCATGCTGCCTTTTCCTTTTCAAAATACGCTACCGCTTCAGCCTTCTTTCCGGAGGTGTAAAGCAGATAGCCGTACTCGGCGTAAATGCCTGGGGGTACATTCCCCTTCTGCTCTCCAGATTCGATCGCTTGCGCTAGCTTCTCGGCAAGATCTTCTGAACTCGCAGGATTTTTATAATATTGATAAAGCCCTTTCTCATAACCGCCCCAGGAGTACTTTTGCGGGTTGGTCGCGCACCCGGTCATGGCTAAGAGCAGGCCGATGGCTACGGGGATTTGCTTTGCTTTCATTGGTTATCGTTTACCCCTGTCATGGTGAAGGTTTTTAATTCTCCGGTCCCGAGGAAAGCTTTTTCTGATAGCAGCACTTTGTTGTGGTTTACTATTTCCACTTTGTGGATCCCCGGTTCTATGAGGAGTACTTTGGATTTGCCATCGAAATGAGCCACCCTTCCCATGGAGAGGCCGTCAATGTACAAGACAGCATCCTCGGGAGCACCTTGTACAGCAATGCTTGCCCGATTGTCGGTGGTCTTGACTTCGCTCGTAGGGTAAGCGCAACCACCGAGCAGTACGATAGTCAGGGTAAACAGGGCGAGGTTCCTCATGACTTACCCTTCTTTTCGGACACGAAAAGCTCGTTGAGCGGATAGTTTGTGAGTGTGCCTGCCACGAGTTCGCAGATGGCTCCTTCGTTCGTTTCCGATTCGCCGAACAGGCTGACGACCCGGATGCTGCCTACTTCCGTAGCAGGCAAGGTGATCTCGAACCCGGATTGCTTACTCTTTACCTTCTTGCCTTCCTGCATGATGGCCAGCGTATCGCCAACCTTCAGTCCTTGGTGTTGACCGCCGCTGATGAACACCTGATTCCCGTTAATCTGCAGAATGTCGGTCCGCCATGGCCGTTCTTCCATCTTGGTGATCAATCCGGTCAAAACGTCCGAAATGGCTGCCGCAATCGCCCGGTCGTTGAGCGTGGCGTCGTAATCTGCGCGGCTACCGAAGCCGGCCACTTCTCCCGATTCGGTGCTGGCTTCTCCGGAACCGGTGGTAGAGAAGAAGACGTGGCCGGTTTTGACATCGACCAGCCTGACTTCAACCTTTGCTTTGGCTGTCTGTCTCTTGGTGGAACTTAGGAAGCCGGCTTTGCCAGTGGTGGATCTTCCAAACTCAGTTACCGACCCCACGATCAGGGTGTCCACACCGATCAGATCCGCCTTGCTCGAGACCGCTTGTTCCCGCTTGATCTTTTCGATGTCTGGGCGCTCGAAAACCAGGAAGTTGCCTGACGCAACCAGTCGGTTAGCAAGCATATCCGATGCTTGCTTCCCCAATGGATCCAGGTCTGAGTCCCGCAGGAGGGATCTGCCGTAACGGGTCTCATTGCTGAACCTGGCTATGGCAACCTTGCGCTTGAGGGTCTTGGTAGGAGGCACGCTGAGGTTTTTCTGCGCCTCTTCTTGCGCCATGCGCGATACGGGTGCATCAACTTTGGTGGGTGAAGCAGGGACGGTGGCGCAGCCTGCGAGCAATGAAACAGCGCAAGCCATGGATAATGGGCGAATACCAGATTTCATTGGACACCTTATTGTTTTTGTATCCTGCCAAAGCAGGTCAGCATGTTTCTTGTGGTTGCTGTTGTTTATAGGCGGGAGTATGAAAGGAGTCAAGGCCGCTTGAGTTCGGCTGCATCATTCAAGTGTGGTGTTTCACGAATTTGCGTATTGCACAAGGCAGCGTAGCGGCTTTGCAGACACTGTTGCTGCGCCAGCTTCGAATGGTCAGATCGGTATTGCTACTATGTCGGGAAGATGCTCTCAAACTTTAGCAAGCGATTGAGTATGACGGCCGAATTGTACCCGCTTTTGGCCATGTTATTTCTTCGAAAGCCAGCCCTCACCATGTGCCAAAAGGGTTTGCTCCGGCGCTGCCTACCACCGCCCCGCATGCTCCCGCAGCTGTTCTGCCGTCAGCAGGAAAATCCCCGAGCCTCCCGCGCTGTGCTCCAGCCACAGGAAGGGTACGTCCGGGTAGCGCTGCTGCAGGGCGGTTTCGCTGTCGCCCACTTCCACCACCAGAACGCCGTGCTCGGTGAGGTGCTCGGCGGCGTGGCGGAGGAGGGGGATGACGCAGTCCAGGCCGGTGTCGCCGGCGGCCAGGGCCAGGGCTGGTTCGCGATGATACTCGGCGGGGAGCTCGGCCATGGCGGCGGCGTCCACGTAGGGCGGGTTGCTGACGATGAGGTCATAGCGGCGGCCCTGCAGGTTCCCGAAGAGGTCGGACTGGACCGGGTGGACGTAGTCCTGCACGCCGTGGGCCGCGATGTTGCGGCGGGTGACTTCCAGGGCGTCGGCGGAGATGTCGGCGGCGTCCACCTGGGCGCCCTGGAAGGCGTAGGCCAAGCTGATGGCGATGCAGCCGCTGCCGGTGCAGAGGTCGAGGATGCGGTGAACGTGGTTGGGATCGACCCAGGGCTGGAAGCCTTCCTCGATGAACTCCTCCAGCAGGCTGCGCGGGATGAGCACGCGCTCGTCCACGTAGAACTTGAGGCCGCAGAACCAGGCTTCGTGGGTGATGTAGGCGGCGGGCTTGCGTTCGATCTCGCGCTGGCGCAGGGCGGCGAGCACGCGGGTCTTTTCCTCCGGCAGCAGGCGGGTGTCGAGGAAGTCGCCGAGTTCCTCGGGCTGCAGGCCCAGGCTGCGGGCGAGGAGGTATTCCGCCTCGGCGCGGGCGGTCTGGCGCCCCTGGCTGTAGTCGAGGCCGGCGGCCTCGAAGCGGGTGACGGCCCAGCGCAGGTAGTCGCGGATGGTGACGAAGTGGGCCAGGGTCTCGGCGCCGTAACTGGAGGCATCGCCGGCGTGGGACTCGCGAGCAGGCGCGCGCCTGCCCTGTGGGGCTGCGGGAGAGGTCTGCTTGGTCTTGGGGGGCCTGGGGGTTTTAGTCATGGACTTCGATCCAGTGGGGGCAGTGGTCGGCGCCCATGACATCGGCGGCGATGCCGGCGGCCTTGATCCGGGGCAGGCAGCGCTGGTGCACGAAGAAGTAGTCGATGCGCCAACCCACGTTGCGGGCGCGGGCGTTGGTGCGCAGGCTCCACCAGGTGTAGGCGTCGCGGGCATCCGGGTGCAGGTGGCGGAAGACGTCCACCCAGCCGTGGGCGAGCCACTTGTCCAGGTGGGCGCGCTCCTCGGGCAGGAAGCCGGAGATCTTTTCGTTCTCCCGGGGGCGGGCGAGGTCCACCGGCTGATGGGCGGTGTTCACGTCGCCGCAGAAGATGACTTGCTTGCCGGCCTGGACGCGGGCGTCGACGTGGGCCAGGAAGGCGTCGTAGAAGTCGAGCTTGTAGGCCAGGCGCTCGGGGCTGGCCTTGCCGTTGGGGAAGTAGACGTTGTAGAGCTCGAAGTCGCCGTGCTCGGTCATGAGCACGCGGCCCTCGCGGTCGAAGCGCTCGATGCCGAGCCCGACCCGCCAGGCGGTGGGCGCCTGCTTGCAGTAGGTGGCCACGCCGCTGTAGCCCTTCTTTTCCGCCGCGGCCCAGTAGCTCCGGTAGCCGGGCGGACGGAGCAGCTGGTCTGACAGCTCGATTGGATCGGCCTTGGTCTCCTGCAGGCAGAGCACGTCCGGGGCGGTCTGCGTCAGCCAGGCGAGCAGGCCCTTCTTTTCGGCGGCGCGGATGCCGTTGATGTTCCAGCAGTAGATCAGCAAGGATTTACTCGACGACGCGCACGGAGACGAAGTCGCCCGACTCGATGATCTGGAAGAGCCGGTCGATGTTGGGGTGCTTGCCGGGATGGGCGCGGGCATCGTCCGTGTGCTCGGCGTAGAGTTCCAGGCCCTCCTTGGCGGCCTTGGGGCTGATGGCGCCGTACTTCACGCCGAGGTGGTAGTACACCGCCACCGAGCCGGACTGGCCGGGCTTGTTCTCGATTTCGCCGAGGAGTTCGGAGTGGGTGCCGCCGTAGAGCTGCAGCTTTTGGATCTTGTCCACCTTGGGCAGCTTGGCGAGGTTTTCCGCGAAGGTCATGGTCTTTCCTTGTGTATGGCTGCGCTGATCGCGAGAAGGCTCGCTCCTGTGAAAATGCAGGCGCTATTTTGCCCAACAATCAGCTCCCGGGCCAGCCTTCCAGGCGCACGGACCAGCGGCTGCCGGTCTTCGGGTCGGCGCAGAGGGGGGCGAGCTGGGCGAGCAGGGGCAGGAGCTGGTCCAGGAACTGCCAGGGCGGATTGACGACGATGAGGCCGCTGCCGTTCAGGCGCTCGGGCTTGTCCTCGGGACGGTTGAGGAGCTCCACCGCGGTGGCGGGCACGCCGCTTTCGCGCAGCTTGCGATGGAAGGCGGCGATGATGCCGCGCGCCTTGATGGGGTACCAGGCCAGATACACGCCCTGCGGCCATTTCTTCCAGGCGCCGGCCAGGGTGCGGGTGAGCCGCTCGAACTCGTCGCGGGCCTCGAAGGGCGGGTCGATGAGGATGAGGCCGCGCTTCTCCGGCGGCGGGATCTGCGCCAGCAGCCCCTGATGGCCGTCCTTCTGGAAGGCTTGGACGCCCTTGCCGGCGCCGAGATTCTGGCCGAGGCGCTGCAGCACCAGGGGTTGGGTCTCGAAGAGCACCAGGCGGTCCTGGGGGCGCAGGAGGGCTTTGGCCAACAGCGGCGAGCCGGGATAATGGCGGAGCGCGCCGGCGGGGTTGAGGCCGGCGACGGCGTCGAAGTAGGCTGCCGCGCTGGGCAGCTCGCGGCGCTTGGGCCAGACGCGGCCGATGCCGCCCTCGTGCTCGCCGCCCGGGTCGAGGGCGTAGGCCCCGGCGCCGGCGTGGGTGTCGATGTAGACGAAGCCCTTGTCCTTGCGGCCCATGGCCTGCACGGCCAGGGTCAGGGCCAGGTGCTTGAAGACGTCGGCCAGATTGCCGGCGTGATAGCTGTGGTCGTAGTTCATGCTTGCGGTTAAAATACGGGGTTCAACGGCATCTTAGCATCTTTGGGCGCGCGATTCGCGCGAGAGGGCGGGGCATGAGCACGGAATTGACGGCCGAGGAGTTGCAGATCCTGCAGGCGCAGGCCGCGGCGGGCGACGTGGAGGCCATGCGCCTGCTGGGCCTGGCCCACGCCGCCGGCGAAATGGTGCCGCGCGACTACGCGGAAGCGGCGCGCTGGCTGAAGGCGGCGGCCGAGGCGGGCGACGCCGAGGCGCAGCTGCACTACGCCATCCTGCTGCACAAGGGCTATGGCGTGCCCAAGAGCGAGAAGTGGGCGCTCAACTGGTACAAACGGGCGGCGGAGCAGGGCGTGGTGGCGGCCATGCACAACCTGGGGGCCATGTATTTCGAGGGCCAGGGCACCGCGGTGCAGCCCGACCAGGCCATCCACTGGTTCAGCCAGGCGGCCGAGCAGGGCTTCGCCGACTCCATGTACCACCTGGGCGTGGTCTTCGAGCAACTGGGCGATTACCCCAAAGCGGCCTACTGGTATGCCCGGGCAGGCGAGCACGGCCACGCCGACGGCGCCTTCGCCATGGGCGTGCTCTACGCGGATGGTCGCGGCGTGCCGCAAAGCGACGACTACGCCTTCGACTGGTTCCTGCACGCCGCCGAGCTCGGCAACAAGCGCGCCATGTTCAACGTGGCCCTGGCCCTGGGCACGGGCAAGCTCGGCCGCGAGCTCGACCTCAAGGCCAGCGGCCAATGGCTGGAGCGGGCCGCGGAGGCCGGCCACCAGGACGCCATGGAAGTGCTGGCCACCGCCCTGGAGCGCGGCCAGCTCGGCTTCTTTCCGGACCCGGCGCGGGCCGAGTATTGGCGGGAGCGGGCGGGGCGGGCTTAGGGGGAGTGGGCTGAGCTTGTGTAGCCCAACGGTTTTAGGGTTGGAGCGGGCTATGCCCGCGGGTGCTTGGGTGTCGGGGATTGCTCGACAGTAATCTATTCGCCGTTCGCTGCGCTCGCTGTCTCTGGCTGGCCCAAGGGAAAGTAGGCAAAGAGCAGGGCCCCCGCTGTCGCCGCCGGCCGTAGGAGCGAACTCGCGATCATTCGCTTATCGGCACGGCGGATCGCGAGCGAGCTCGCTCCTGCAAGCTGAGCTGCTGGACCGCCAGGGTTTTGCACGGCACCGCAGTCGTCCCGGCTACCCGCTTCCGCCGGGTGAGGGCCGACAGGGCGGGCGCCCGGGCAGTGCCCTTGGGCCGCGCTGCCGCCACCGGCGGTAGGAGTGGGCTGGCCCGCGATTGCCTACTGTCGGCACGATGGATCGCAAGCCAGCTCGCTCCTGCAGTCCAGTAACCAGCGCGGCCGAGCCCGCTCCCACTCGAATCCAACAACTCCGACAACAAGGAAAACTCCATGCAACTGATCATGTCGCCCACCTCCCCTTACGCGCGCAAGGTGCGCATCGCGCTGCGGGAAAAGGATCTGCCCTTCGAGCCCGTGGTGGATATTCCCTGGAACGACGACACCCACGTGCCGGATTTCAATCCGCTGGGCAAGATCCCGGTCCTGCGCCTGGACGACGGCAGCACGCTCTATGACTCGCGCGTGATCGTGCAATACCTGGAGCAGGTCCGGCCGGCGCCGGCCCTGATGCCGGCCGACGCGGCGGCGCGCATCGCCGTGCTGCGCTGGGAGGCGCTGGCCGATGGTCTCGTCGACGCCGCCGCGACCGTCTTCCTGGAGCGCAAACGGCCCGCGGCCATGCAGGACAACGCCTGGATCGCCCGCCAGCAGGGCAAGATCGCCCGCGCCCTGGCGGCCATGGAGCGGGACTTGGCCGGGCGGCGCTGGTGCGTGGGAGACAGCTTCAGCCTGGCCGACATCGCCGTGGGCTGCGCCCTCGGTTATCTGGACCTGCGCCTGCCGCAGCCCTGGCGCGAGGCGCACCCCGCCCTGGCGGCGCTCTGTGCGCGCCTAGGTGAGCGTTCCGCCTTTGCCGAGACCGTGCCGCCGCAATGAAGATCGCCACCTGGAACGTCAACTCCCTCAAGGTGCGCCTGCCGCAGGTGCTCGACTGGCTGGCGGCGCAGCGGCCGGACGTGCTCTGCCTGCAGGAGACCAAGCTGGCCGACGGCCAGTTTCCGGTGGCAGCCATCGAGGCCGCCGGCTACCACGTGGCCTTCAGCGGCCAGTCCACCTACAACGGCGTCGCCACCCTGGCGCGCCTGCCCCTGCACGACGTGGAGACGGAGCTGGGCAACGGCGAGGACCCGCAGCGGCGCCTGCTGGCCGCCACCGTCAACGGCGTGCGCGTGGTGAACGTCTACGTGCCCAACGGCCAGGCGGTGGGTTCGGACAAGTATGCCTACAAGCTGCAGTGGCTGGCGCGGCTGCGCGACTATCTGGGCGAGGCCCTGCGCCGCCATGAGCGCCTGGTGCTGCTGGGCGACTTCAACATCGCTCCCGACGACCGCGACGTCTACGATCCGGCCGGCCTGGCCGGGCAGGTCCTGCTGTCCGACGCCGAGCGCGCCGCCCTGCGGGAGATCCTGGATCTCGGCCTGACGGACGCCTTCCGCCTGCGCCACACGGAGGACGGATTGTATAGTTGGTGGGATTACCGGGCCTTCATGTTCCGGCGCAAGCTCGGCCTGCGCATCGACCTCATCCTGGCCAGCCCGGCCATGGCGGCGGCCTGCCTGGACTGCGCCATCGACGTCGAGCCGCGCCGCCACGAGCGGCCTTCGGATCATGCCCCGGTGTGGGCGAGCTTCGAACCGTAGCGGCGGGTCGCGCCCGACTCCAACTTTGGCATGATCTGCGGCTGCGGCCGATGCCTTATCGTAGGGCGTTTGCCGCCGACATGCGCGGGGCCGGGTTCCGGGGGCTCCGGCCGGGCACGCGGCGGCCGTGGACAGCTTTCTGGCAAGCGCGGACTACGCACATGACGGCAGGGCCTCAACCGAAGCTGCGCCTGCTCGATGCCATCGCCCTGATCGTGGGCATCGTGGTCGGCGCGGGCATCTTCAAGACCCCGTCCCTGGTCGCCGCCCACGCCGGCAGCGCCGAACTGGTGCTGCTGGCCTGGTTGCTGGGCGGCGTCGTGTCGCTGATCGGCGCCCTGTGCTATGCGGAGCTGGCGTCGGCCTACCCCCATCCCGGCGGCGACTATCATTACTTGGCCCGCGCCTTCGGCAGGAACCTGGCCTTCCTGTTCGCCTGGGCGCGCTTCACGGTCATTCCCACCGGCTCCATCGCGCTGCTGGCCTTCGTCTTCGGGGATTACGCCTCGCAGTTGTGGCGGCTCGGCGAGCATTCCGCCTCCATTTACGCCGCCCTCGTCGTCGCGCTCTTCACGGGCGTGAACGTGCTCGGCATCCGGCAGGGCAAGGGCGTGCAGAACCTGCTGACGTCCATGGAGGTCGCGGGCCTTCTGCTGGTCATCGCCGCGGGGCTGGCCTTCGCCGCCCCGCCGGCGGAGCCCCTGCCCGCCGCGCCGGCGGCCGGCGCCGCCCAGGGCGCCGCGGGGCTGGTCATGGTCTTCGTGCTCCTGACCTACGGCGGCTGGAACGAGGCGGCCTATGTGTCGGCGGAGCTGCGCGGTGGCAGGCGCGGCATCGCCTGGGCGCTGATCTGGAGCATCGGCATCGTCACGGCATTGTACCTGCTGGCCAACTGGGCTTTTCTGCACGGGCTCGGGCTGGCCGGCATGGCCGGCTCGGAAGCCGTCGCCTCCGACCTGATGCGGCGGGTGGCCGGGGAGGACGGCACGCGCCTGATCAGCGCGCTGATCGCGCTGGCCGCGCTGACCTCCATCAACGCGACCATCCTCACCGGGGCGCGCACCAATTACGCGCTCGGCCGCGACTTCCCGCGCTTCGCCGCCCTGGGGCGCTGGCACGCGCGGGCGGGCACGCCCGGCAACGCCCTCCTGGCGCAGGGCGCCGTCGCGCTGCTGCTCGTGGGCCTGGGCACGCTGACCCGCAGGGGCTTTGAAACCATGGTGGAGTACACGGCGCCCGTGTTCTGGTTTTTCTTCCTGCTGACGGGCATCGCGCTTTTCGTGCTGCGCGCCCGCGAGCCGGCGGCGCCCCGGCCCTTCCGCGTCCCCCTCTATCCGCTCACCCCGCTGATCTTTTGCGCCAGCAGCGCCTATCTGCTGTACGCCAGCCTGGCCTACACGGGCATCGGCGCGCTCTTCGGGGTGGCGGTGCTGGCGGCGGGCGTGCCGCTTTTGCTGTTGAATCGCCGTCGGTAAGGCAGCCATCGATCTCCAAAAAGGAGGGATGCCATGTTGGGAAAGACGCTCCATGCGCTGGTATCGGCTTTGATCGCGGCAACGGCCTGGGGCGGCCAGCCGGCCGCCGTGCCGGCCCAGGCCTTCGAGCCGCCGCTTTCCACCGACGTGCCGTTCGTGCCGTCGCCGGAGGACGTGGTGGACCGCATGCTGCAGTTGGCCGGGGTACGCAAGGGCGACGTGGTCTACGATCTGGGCTCGGGGGATGGGCGCATCGTGATTGCCGCGGCCAAGAAGTACGGCGCGCGCGGGGTCGGCGTGGACATCGACCCGGAACGCATCGAGGAGGCGCGGGAGAATGCCAGGAAGGCGGGCGTGGCGGACCGCGTGAAGTTCGTCCAGCAGGATCTCTTCGACGCCGATATTCATGAAGCGACGGTGGTGACGCTCTATCTCTTGCCCAACGTCAACCAGCGCCTGCGCCCCAAGCTGCTGCGCGAGCTGAAGCCGGGGACCCGCGTCGTCTCGCACAGCTTCGACATGGGCGACTGGAAGCCGGTCAGGACGGTGGAGATGGATGGCCGCACCCTCTATTACTGGATGGTGCCGCCGCGGGGGTGGGGAGCCGGGCGCTGAACGTCACTGCCCGCCAGGCAAGATGGAAGCATGAACTTGATCTGCGTTTGGGTCGCTCTTTATGCTTGCGAGGATTTCTTTCCCCTTGCCATGCCGGAGCCTCCATGTCCCGCTTTAATCCCGCGCCTGCGTATACCCACGGCAGCCAGCCGAAGCTGGGCATTCTGCTGATCAACCTGGGCACTCCGGACGCGCCCACCGCCCCGGCCCTGCGCCGCTACCTGAAGGAGTTCCTCAGCGACCCGCGCGTGGTGGAGATTCCCAAGCCCGTGTGGTGGCCGATCCTGCACGGCGTCATCCTGAACACGCGCCCGGCGCGCTCGGCCAAGCTCTACCGCAAGATCTGGATGCCGGAAGGCTCGCCGCTGCTGGTGTATTCCCGGCGCCAGGCGGACAAGTTCCGGGCGCGGCTGGCGCGGGAGGAGGCGATGGTGGAACTGGCCATGCGCTACGGCAGCCCGGACATCCCGGCGGCGCTGGCGCGCCTGCAGGCGGCCAACTGCACGCGCGTGCTGGTCTTTCCGCTCTATCCCCAGTACGCCGCCAGCACCGGCGCTTCCGCCTTCGACGCCATCAGCAAGGTGCTGACGCGCACCCGCCGCCTGCCGGAGCTGCGCATGATCATGCACTACCACGATCACCCGGCCTACATCGCCGCCCTGGCGGCGAGCGTGCGCGAGCAGTGGGCCGCCCACGGCGAGCCGGAACGGCTGCTCATGTCCTTCCATGGCCTGCCCCGGCGCTCGCTGGATCTGGGCGATCCCTACCACTGCGAGTGCCAGAAGACCGGCCGGCTGCTGGCCGAGGCGCTGGAACTGCCGCCGGCGCGCTACGCGGTGAGCTTCCAGAGCCGCTTCGGCCGCGCCGAGTGGCTGCAGCCCTATACGGTGCCCACCCTGGAGGCGTGGGCGCGGGAGGGGGTGAGGCGGGTGGACGTGGTCTGTCCCGGCTTCGCCGCCGACTGCCTGGAAACCCTGGAGGAGATCGCCATCGGCGGCCGGGAGGCCTTCCTGGCCGCCGGCGGCGAGCGTTTCCGCTATCTGCCCGCCCTCAACGACCGCGACGATTGGATCGACGCCATGCTCGCCATCGCCCGCGAGCACCTGGGCGGCTGGCTGGCGCCGCCATTGGGTGCGGCGGCGCTGCAGGCCAGCCGGGAGCGGGCCTTGGGGATGGGGGCGGAGCGCTGAGCGGCGCGCTGGCCGGCGGCGTTTTTCCGCCCGGTCCATGGCGGCTGCGTTGCGGGGGCGTTGATCGCGAGCAGGCTCGCTCCTGCAAGCCAAGATGCGGCGCCCGGGCGCAGGAGCGGGCTGGCCCGCGATCGCTGCGGCCCAGCCGATGGGTTCCGGCGACGGTCAATCGCGTCCGTGCTCCTGCCGGGGCGGATAGGCGGCGCGCGTCATGGGGAAGGTGGCCAGCTCCGGCTGCAGGGTGACGTGGTCGATGCCGTAGTCCTCGTGCAGCATCTCCCGCAGGCTGTCCAGGCAGCGCTGCCAGTCCTTCAGATCGTCCAGGAGCACGTGGGCCGACAGCGCGATGCTGCCGGAGCTCAGGGTCCAGATGTGCAGGTCGTGCACCGACTGCACATGCTCGGTCCGCGCCATGGCCCGGCCGATTTCCTCCAGATCCAGGTGCAGCGGCACGCCTTCCATGAGCACGTGCAGGGCCTCGCGCAGCAGGCGGAAGGTGGACAGCAGGATGAGCAGGGAGATGGCGATGGACAGGATCGGGTCGATGGGCGTCCAGCCGGTGAAGTGGATCACCGCGCCGGCGGTGAGCGCAGCCACCGAACCCAGCAGGTCGCCCATGACGTGCAGCAGGGCGGCGCGGGTATTGATGTTCTCCTCGCCGCGCGACAGCAGGTAGGCCACGCCCAGGTTGACCAGCAGACCGAGGGCGGCGACGCCCATGACCATGCCGCCCTGCACCGGCACCGGCGCCTGCAGGCGCTTTACCGCCTCCACCACGATGCCGAGCACCACGGCCAGCATGAAGAGGGCGTTCAGCAAGGCGATCAGCACCTCGGCGCGCGCCAGGCCGAAGGTGTGGCGCGCGGAGGGCGGGCGCTTGGCGATCCAGGCGGCCAGCGCCGCCAGGCCCAGGGCGCTGGCGTCGGTGACCATGTGGCCGGCATCGCCGAGCAGGGCCAGGGAGCCGGACCACCAGCCGGCCAGGGCTTCCACCCCGGCGAAGCCGAAGGTCAGCAGCAGGCCCCAGAGCAGGGCGCGGCCGGCGCTGGCGCCGTGGGCATGGGCGTGGTCGTGGGCATGGGCGTGGCTCATGGCGTCCTCGATGGCATGGGCTTGGCCCCATTGTCCCACATCGGCAGGTCTTGTGTAGCGCCCCTTGGCCGATCCGGGCGCGGGATCGCGGCCGCTCAGGCGGCGGTCTTGCGAAAGCGTCCGGCCGCGAACCAGAGCAGAGCCGTGCCGAGCAGCAGGAGCGCCAGGAACTGCGGCCACAGGGCGGTGAGGCCGGTGCCCTTGAGGAAGATGCCGCGCACGATCTCCAGATAGTGGCGCACGGGGTTCAGGATGGTGAGCCACTGGAAGGGCTCGGGCATGCTGCTGATGGGGAACATGAAGCCGGACAGCAGGATGGTGGGCATGAAGACCAGGAAGCTCACCATGAAGGCCTCCTGCTGGGTCCGGGAGACGGTGGAAATGAGCAGGCCGAGGCCCAGGCCGGAGAGCAAGAAGAGCACGCTGGCGAGCAGCAGGAGCGGAAAGCTGCCGACGAAGGGGACCCGGAACCAGAGCAGGGCGATGCCGGTGACCACCGCCAGGTCGACCAGACCGATGAGGGCGAAGGGAATGGTCTTGCCGGCGATGAGTTCGCCGGGCGTGAGCGGGCTGACCATGAGCTGCTCCAGGGTGCCGATCTCCCGTTCCCGGACCACGGCCAGCGAGGTCAGCAGCAGGCAGACCAGCAGAATGATGGCGCCCATCACCGCCGGCACGTTGTAGTCGCGGCTGGCCAGATCGGGGTTGAACCAGGCGCGTTCGCGCAGGTCGAGGCTGACCGGCGCCGCCGTGCCCAGGCGCGCGCCGTAGTTTTGCACGATGCGTTCGGCGTAGCCCTGGGCCACGGTGGCGGTGTTGGAGTTGGTGCCGTCGAGGATGAGCTGCACCCGGGCGCCGCTGCCGTCGCGCAGGGCCGCGGCAAAGCCGGCCGGGATCTCCAGGCCGACGACGGCATCGCCGTGGTCGAGGGCGCGCACCAGGTCGGCCGGGCGTTGCGAGTAGCCCACCACGCGGAAGTAGCCCGAGGCGGTGAAGGCGTCGACGAGGCGGCGCGCGGCCTGGGTCTGGTCGTGGTCCACCACGAAGGTGGCGGTGTGGCGGATGTCGGTGGAGACCGCGTAGCCGAAGACGACGAGCTGGATCACCGGCGCCAGGAAGATCACCCGGCGCAGGCGCGGGTCGCGGAAGATCTGCAGGAACTCCTTGCGCAGCATTTCCCGGATCCGTTCCAGGCTGGCGGCGAGCCTCATTGCAGCTCCTTCTTGAAGACGTGGATGGCTAGCACCAGGCCGAGCACGGCGAAGGCGATCATCAGCAGGCCCTGCACGCGCAGTACCTCGATGCCCACGCCCTTGAGGAAGATGCCGCGGGTGACCACCAGGAAGTAGCGCGCCGGAATCAGGTAGGTGACCGCCTGCAGCACCCGGGGCATGACCTCGATGGCGTACATGAAGCCCGAGAGCAGGAAGGCCGGCAGGAAGGTGGTGATCATGGCCATCTGGGTGGCCAGCAGCTGCGACTTGGCCACCGCCGAGATGAAGATGCCCAGCCCCAGGGCGCCGATCAGAAAGGCGGCGGACAGGATCAGCAGCAGGAAGGGATCGCCGCGGAAGGGCACGCCGAAGAGCAGGACGCCCAGAAGGGCGCTCAGCACCACGTCGATCAAGCCGATGGCGAGGTAGGGCAGCAGCTTGCCGACGACCACCTCGGCCCGCGTCACCGGCGTGGCGGCCAGCTGTTCCATGGTGCCGCGCTCCCACTCGCGGGCGATGGTCAGCGAGGTGAGCATGGCGGCGATGATCATCATGATCACGGCGATCAGCCCCGGCACGATCATGTTGCGGCTGAGCAGCTCCTCGTTGTACCAGACGCGGCTTTCCGCCCGCAGCGGCGGGCGCAGCGGCACGCCCTGCAGCTGCGCGCGCAGGGCATAGGACTGGGCGATGGCGCGGGTGTAGGCCAGCACGATGGTGGCGGTGTTGGCGTCGGAGCCGTCCACGATGGCCTGCAGCGGCGCGCTGCGGCCGGCGTCCAGGTCGGCGGCGAAGCCGGGCGGGATGACCAGGGCCACCTGCACCGTGCCCTTTTCCAGGAGCGGGGCGATCTCGGCCGGGCGCTGCAGGTGGCGGCTCAGGGTGAAGTAGCCGGAGGCGCGGAAGGTGTCGAGCAGTTCGCGGCTGCGGGCGGACTGGTCCTGGTCGAGGACGGCGGTGCGGATGTCGCGCACGTCCCAGCTGATGGCGTAGCCGAAGATGACGAGCAGCAGCACGGGCAGCAGGAAGGCCAGGATCAGGCTGCGCGTGTCGCGGCGCAACTGGATCACCTCCTTGCGGGCGACGGCGAGCAGGCGGGTGCGGTCCATGGCGCTGCCCTCAGCCGGCCGGCGCGCCGCCGGCGGCGCGCACCCGGGCGACGAAGACGTCCTCCAGGGAGGGCGGGATCTCGGCCAGGCCGTGGCAGGCGATGCCCCGCTCCTGCAGGCGCGCGGGAATGGCCTGCCGGGCCGCGGCCAAGTCCGCCACCGTCACGTGCACGGCGCGCCCGTACATGGCCGCCTCCAGGATGCCCGGCAGGTCCTGCAGCGCCTCCACCGCCTTGGGGCTGGCGTCCGTCTGCACTTCCAGGATCGGCTCGGGCATGGCGGCCCGCAGGCCGGCGGGACTGTCCAGGGCGATGAGCCGGCCGCGGTTCATCAGGGCGAGCCGGTCGCAGTACTCCGCCTCTTCCATGTAGTGGGTGCTGACGAAGACGGTGGTGCCCTGGTCGGTCAGGGCGTGGATGAGATCCCAGAAGCGGCGCCGCGACAGCGGATCGACGCCGGAGGTGGGCTCGTCCAGGAAGAGGATGGGCGGCTCGTGCAGCACCGCGCAGCCGAGCGCCAGGCGCTGTTTCCAGCCGAGCGGCAGGTCGCGGGTCAGGCGCCGGCGCTGCTCGGCGAGGCCGGCCATCTCCAGGGCCCAGTCGCGCCGTGCCGCCCGCCGCGCGCGCGGCACGTTGTAGAGGCCGGCGAAGAAATTGATGTTCTCCTCCACGGTGAGATCGGCGTAGAGGGAGAAGAGCTGCGACATGTAGCCGATGTGGCGCTTGATGGCCTCGCTCTGGGTGCGGACGTCGAAGCCGGCTATCCGGCCGCCTCCGGCGCTGGGCAGCAGCAGGCCCGCCAGGATCTTGATGGTGGTGGTCTTGCCGGCGCCGTTGGGGCCGAGAAAGCCGAAGATCTCGCCGGTGCGCACCTGGAAGGAGACGTGGTCCACGGCGACGAAGTCGCCGAAGGTGCGGGTGAGATCTTCGGCCACCACCGCCGCTTCGGCTGGCGGCGTGCTCATGTCGCCTCCGTCATGTGCTCGATGAAGACGTCTTCCATGCTGGGCGCGATGGGTCGCAGCGCCGCCGGCGCCAGTCCCGCATCCCGCAGCGCCGTCTCCAGCGGCGGGGCGTCCGCCGCCGCGTCGGCCACGTTCAGGTGCAGCGCATCGCCGAAGATGGCCGCCCGCCGCACCCGCGGATGGCGGGCGAGCAGGTCGCGCGCGCGGCGCACGTCGGCCACCTGCGCCAGCAGGATCTCGCCCGGCAGGCCGCGCTGCAGGGCCGCCGGCGTGTCCAGGGCCAGCAGGCGGCCCTGATGCAGCAGGGCCACGCGGTCAAAGCGCTCCGCCTCGTCCATGTAGGCGGTGCTGACCACGGCGGTCATGCCCTGGGCGACCATGTCGTGGACGATGAGCCACAGGTCCCGGCGCGAGATGGGATCGACGCCAAAGGTGGGTTCGTCCAGCAGCAGCACCTGGGGCTGGTGCACCAGGGCGCAGGACAGCCCCAGCTTCTGCTTCATGCCGCCGGAGAGCTTGCCGGCCAGGCGGTCCTTGAAGGGAGCGAGATTGGAGAAGTGGAAGAGGCGCTCGAAGCGGGCCGGGCGCTCGCGCTTGGGGACCCGGTAGAGGTCGGCGTAGAAGCTGAGGTTTTCCATCACCGTGAGGTCGGCGTAGAGGCCGAAGCGCTGGGACATGTAGGCGATTTCGTGCTTCACGCCCTCCGGGTCGCGCGCCACGCCGATGCCGCGGATGAAGGCGTCGCCGGCGCTGGGCCGCAGCACCCCGGCGAGCATGCGCAGGGTGGTGGTCTTGCCGGCGCCGTCCGGGCCCACCAGGCCGAAGAGCTCGCCGGGCGCCACCGTGAAGCTCAGCCCGTCCACGGCGGTGAAGTCGCCGAAGCGGCGCGTCAGCGCCTCGGCGCGCACGGCATCAGGGCTGGAGGCGGACATCGGCGGGCAGGCCCGGCTTGAGCTCGAAGCGGGGATCGTCGGTGATGCGCACCTTGACCGCATAGACCAGCTTCACCCGCTCCTCGGTGGTCTGCACGTTCTTGGGAGTGAATTCGGCCTCCGAGGCGATGAAGGCCACCTGGCCGCCATAGCGCCTGCCGGGATAGGTGTCGGTGCTGATCGCGGCCGGCTGGCCCAGGCGCACGGCGGCCAGCCGGTTTTCCGGGATGTAGATGCGCACCCAGCGGTCCTGCGGGGCCATGACCGTCAGCACCGGCGCGCCAGCCGGCACCGTCTCGCCCGGCTCGCGGTGGCGCACGGTGACGATGCCGTCAGCCGGCGCGCGCAGGACCATGTTGTCGAGCACCGTTTCGCTGGCCCGCAGTGCCGCCTGCGCCTGGGCCAGTTGCGCCCGCTGCGCGGCGATGCGCTCGCGGCGCTGGCCGCTTTCCAGCAGCCGAAGCTGCTCCCGCGCTTGGGCGTGCTGGCTTTGGGCGAGCTGCAGGGCAAGCTGCGTCTTGTCGTAAGCCTCGCGGCTGATGGCGCCGCCGGCCAGCAGGCGCTGGCTGCGCGCCAGGTCGCGCTGGGCGTCGCGCAGCCGGTCGGCGGCCGCCGCCAGCGCCGCCCGTCCCTGGGCGATCTCCTCCGGGCGGAAGCCGCGCTCCAGTTCCCGCAGGATCTCCCGCGCCGCGGCCACCTGCGCCGCGGCCTGATCGCGCCGGGCGCCGGCCTCGGCGGCGTCGAGGGCGGCCAGCACTTGGCCCGCCCGCACCCGCTCTCCCTCGCGCACGTTCAGGTCGATGATGCGGCCGGGCGCCTGGAAGCCCAGTTGGGACTCGGTGGCCTCCACGGTGCCCGAGGCGGTGATGACGTCCGCTTCCTGGCGTTGGCCGAAGCGCCCGCTCCACAGCAGGAGCGCGATGCCCGCGAGCACGGCCAGGGCGACGATGACGAGCACGCGTTTTTTCATGGTATGGCTTCCCCCGGGTCGGCGACGCGCGCCACCACCAGCGCCTCCACCTGCGCCGGCGTCAGTTGCCCGCTGGCGCGCAGCAGGTTCAGGCGCGCCACGATCAGGTCGAATTCGGCCTGCAGCCGGTCGGCCTCGGCCGTGAGCAGCGCGCTCTCGGCGGAGAGCAGGTCGGTGATGAGCCCGACGCCCTCGTCGTACTTGAGCCGCTCGATCTTCAGGGTCTCGGCGGCCTCACCCACGCTGGCGCCGGCCACCTGCAGGCGGGAGGCGGCCTCGCCGACGGCGTTCCAGGCATCCTGCAGCTCCTTGTCCACGTCCAGCCGGGCCTGGCGCAGCCCTTCGAGGGCCTGCTGGCGCGCCAGCTCCGCCTGTGCGACCCGGTAGCGGCGCACGCCGCCGTCGAAGACCGGCACGGAGAGCTGCGCGCCGATGTTCCAGTCGTCGAAGAAGGTGAGATCAGCGCCGCTGCGCTCCCGGTAGGCACCGAGCAGGGACAGGCTGGGCAGGCGCTCGCCGCGGGCGAGGCGCTCGCGGGCGCGGGCCACCGCCATTTCCTCCTCGGCGATCTGCAGCTCCGCGCGGCGGGCGCTGGCCTCCGCCCGCAGCTCGGCCAGGCGCCGGTCGGGGACGGGGGCGGCGCCGTAGGCGACGAGGCGCACCGCGTCCGGCAGCGTGGCGCTGCCCATGAGGCTGTAGAGCAGGGTCACCGCCTCCTGACGGCGGTTCTCGATCTGCAGGCGGTCGTGCTCGGCCTTGCGCACCTGCACGCGCACCCGCAGCAGATCCAGGCGCGGGGCCTTGCCTTCCTGGACCAGCAGCTGCACGCGCCGCGCCTGCGCCTGCAGGGAGTCGATGCGGGCGGCGTAGGCCCGGTCCAGGGCCGAGAGCTGCAAGATCTTCAGATAGACCGAGCTGACATTGTAGGTCAGCGCCTGGGTGCCGAGCCGCTCCCGCTCCACGGCGATGCTGCGGCCAAGGTCGGCAATGACGATGCCCTGCTGCAGCCGCCCGCCGGTATAAAGGGGCAGCCGCAGGGTCACGCCCAGGTCGTAGATGCTGCGGTCCAGGGGCGGGAACGCGAAATTGGGCGGCTGCGGCACCTGCCGGATCGGCACCACGAAGGTGGGATAGCCGTAGTAGGTGGCCGAGGCGCTGAAATCCACCGCCGGCAGCCGGGCGCCCCGCGCCACCCGCTGTTCCAGCTCCGCCTTGCGCACGTCCAGGCGCTGGGACGCCTGCCGGGGGTTCTGCGCCAGGGCCTGGCGGATGGCCTCGGGCAGATCCAGCGCCGGCTGGTCCGCGGCATGGCCCGCCGGGGCCCAGTGCAGGCCGAGCGCCAGGATGCCAGCTAGGAAACGCCGCAGGGTCATCTCTATCCCCCTTGTCTGCCGCCGTTCACAAGCTGAGCTGCAAGCCCAGCCCCAGGAACGCCATGTCATCGGCGAAGAACTGTCCATAGGGCGCGAAGCCGTTGTAGTACTCCAGGAGCAGGCTCAGGCGGCGGTCCAGCCGCCCCGGGTCCCGGCTCAGGGAGGCGAACTCGACGCCGCCCTTCCAGGACCAGGCCGGCGTCCAGTTGTTTTCCTGCCAGGACTTGAGATCGAGCCCCGCCACCCAGCGGCCGACGCCGAGCTCGCCCACGTGCAGCAGCGGCTTGGCGCGGCGATACTCCAGGCCGGCGTGCCACAGCCCCGGCCGCAGGTCGCCGGGGTCGCGGCGCAGCATGTATTCGCCGCCGCCATAGGCGCGCCAGTCGCCGAGGTCGTAGGACAATAGCAGCTCCGCGGATTCGAAGCTGAGATTGATGCGGTCGGTGCGGGTGCGCAGCAGGAATTCGTCGCCCAGGTGCGAGCTCTGGTGGTAGATGCGGGCGCGGGCGGAGAAGTCGCCGCGCCGGTAGGTGAGCGGCAGGCCGATCACGTAATCGGCGTTGATGAGATCGCTGGACGGCGCGCCCAGGTCGAACTGGGCGAAGACGGCGCCGGCCAGGTTGAGCTGCACGCCGTCGCCCGGCGTGCTGCCCGGCCAGCGGATGATGCCGAGGTTCTCGCCGAAGGCGACCGAGGCCACGGCGGCGTCGACCACGTCGCTGGTGCTGTGGCCGATGCTGCCGGAGAAGCGCGGCTGCTTCGGATCGGCCAGGAGCGGGGCGAAGAGGTCGCCGCGCGGCAGGGCGACGGCGTCGGCCAGGGCGGTGCCGCCGCCCGCCAGAAGCGTCAGCGCCGTGCCGGCCGCCGCGAGCCGCGCGCGTGGTGTGCTGGAGACCGCTGCTGTCATGGCTGCCCTCCCTGGCCGGTGGGTGCGTCGCGTCCCCTCATCACCCAAATATAGAACAGGGGCAGGTAGAAGAGGCTCAGCACGGTGCCTACCAGTAATCCGCCGATGGCCGCGTCCGCAAGGGGCGAAAGTCGCTCCAGGCCCACGGCGCGCTCCATGGCGATGGGGATCATGCCGGCGATGGTGGCGAGCGCGGTCATGAGGATGGGGCGGTAGCGCAGGGCCACCGAGCCCAGGGCCGCCTCGGTGACGCCGGCGCCGGCGCGGCGCCGCTCCTGGATGAAATCCACCATCAGGATGGAGTTCTTGATGATGATGGAGAAGAGCAGCACGATGCCCAGGATGGCGGGCAGCGCCAGCGCCTTGTCGAAGGCGAGCAGGCCCCAGAGGGCGCCGATGACCGACAGGGGCAGGATCAGGATGGACAGCAGCGCGAGCCCCACGCTGCCGTAGGCCGGCGCCAGCACGCCGAAGAGCAGCAGCACGCCGAGGCCCAGGCCCATGAGCATGCGCCGGCCCGAGTCCTGGGCGTTGGCGTTGTCGCCCTGCTCGCTCATGCTCACCCCGGCCGGCAGCACCCGCTGCACCGCCGCCTGCGACCGCTCGCTCAGCAGGCTGATGGGGGCGGTGTTGCGGTAGGCGAGCAGGTCCAGGCTGTAGCGCAGGCCGTAGGTGGTCAGCAGCGAGGCGTTGGGCTGGTAGTGGATGCGGCTGATCTCGCCCAGGCTGACGCTGCCGCCGTCCGGCGTCTGGATGGGCAGCAGGCCGAGGGTGGCCGGATTGGCGCGGTAGGGTTCGCTGAAGTAGCTGCGCACAGGGATGGCGCTCACCGTCGGCAGCTTGCTCAGGGAAGCGAGCGGCAGGCCCTTGAGGGGCAGTTGCGCCGCCACCGCGTCGGGGGTGAGGCCAAGGGTGCGCAGCTTGTGCTCGTCCAGTACCAGGCTGGCCTCGCTGCCGTCCCGGTCCCAGGTGGCCGACACCGAGGTTAGGCCCGGCACTTCGCCCAGGGCCGCCGCGGCGGCGGTCGCCGCGCCGGGCAGCAGGCGCCAGTCCTCCGCGCTCAGGCGGATGTTCACCGGCGCCTTGATGGTGCTGAGCGCCGTGGCGCCGTAGTCGAAGGCGTCGACGGCGCTCACGCCGGGCAGGGCGGCAAGCTGGCGGCGCAGGTCCGCCTCGATGTCCCAGCTGCTCTGCTCGCGCTCCAGGCGATTGATGTAGTTGATGGTGAAGGTCGCCTCGGCGGGCAGTTGGCCGGAGCCCAGGGAGATGACGCCGGGCTCGGAGCCGAAGACCGCGCTGATGCGCGTCACCCGCGGGTCCGCCGCCAGGCGCCGCTCGAAGTCGCGCAGGCGCTCCTCCGCCACCGCCACCGGCTCGTTGGCGCTGAATCTGACGTGCACCTTGACGATGCCGGTGTCCATGGGCGGCATGGCATCCCGGCCGATCAGGGGCGCGATGGTGCGCAGGCTGACCAGCAGGAGAATCACCGCCGGCAGCACGAAGAGCAGCCGGCGCAGGACGCCCCCCGCCAGGGCGGTGCGCAGCATGCCGGTGTAGAGGCCCGCCCCCGGCGCCAGCAGGCGCTGATACAGCCGCTCCAGCCAGCGCTCGAAGGCGTTCTTGGGCGGCAGGCCCTTGCGGTACCAGAAGAGCGAGATCTGCGGGATGAAGGTCACCGCCAGGAAGTAGGAGATGAAGACGGCGATGATGACCGGCAGCACCAGATGGCTGAACATTTCCTCGGGGAAGTCGCCGATGAACATGAGCGGCGCGATCACCGCCGCGGTGGCGATGGTGCCGAGGAAGATGGGGAAGAGCACCTCCTCGGTGCCGCGGCGGATGGCGTCGCGCACGTCCCGCGCGCCTTCCTCCAGGTGCCGCTCGATGTTCTCCAGCACCACCACCGCGTCGTCCACCAGCATGCCGAGCGCCAGGATGATGCCGGTCATCACCAGGATGTTGAGCTCCTTGCCCATCAGCCAGAGCACGGCCAAGGTCAGCAGGAAGACCAGCGGGATGCTGAGCAGGGCGGTGAGCACGGCGCGCCAGTTGGCCAGGAAGAGCAGGATCACCAGGGCCACGAAGATGATGGCGTCGCGCAGGGCGTCGACCATGTTGCGGTTGGAGTCCTCGATCAGCTCGTCCTGGGTGTCGCTGACGGCGAAATCCAGCTGCGGATAGCGGGCCTCGAGCAGCGGCAGCTGCGCCTGGGCATCGCGGATGGCGGCCTGCACCGCGCCGCCGGGGGCGCGCAGGATGGACACGGCGATGGCCGGCTTGCCGTTGCCGTGATAGGCGGAGAAGCGCTCGGCGGGCGCCAGGCGCAGTTCGGCCACGTCGCCGAGGGTGATGCCGTCGGCGACGGGCAGCCGGCGCAGCGCCTCCACCCCGGCGCGCTCGCCGTAGATGGTCAGCGTGGTGCTGCTGCCCTGACCCTGCACGGTGCCGAGCGGCCAGTCGCGGTCCATCTTGCTGATCAGCTCCTGCAACTGGGCCTGGGTGATGCGGTAGCGGGCCAGCTTCAGCGGGTCGAAGTCCACGCGCACGGCGGGCTCGTGGCCGCCGAAGACTTCCACGTTGGCGATGTTGGGCTGGGTGATCAGGGCCGTGCGGATGTCGTTTTCCGCCAGGAGCCTGGTCTGCATCAGGTCCAGACCGCTGCCGGGCTTGGGCGAGACGGCCAGCACCATCACCGGCGCGGTGAAGCCGCCCACGGCGTAGACGCTGGAGGGCGGGGCATCGGCGGGCAGCCGGCCGCGCACCCGCGAGAGGGCGTTGTTCACGTCCAGCAGCGCGGCATCCAGGCCCTTCTCGTAGTCGAACTCGACGCGCACGATGGAGACTTCGTTCTTGTTGGTGCTCTGCACGTCGCGCACGTGGCTCAGGCTGTAGAGCTCCTGCTCGATGGGGCGCGACACCTTCTGGGCCACGCTCTGGGCGGCGGCGCCCGGCAGCAGCGTGATCACCGTCACTTGCGGGCGCTCCACGTCCGGGAACATGTTGCGCGGCATCTGCTGGTAGCCGATGACGCCGAGCACGGTGGCGATGGTGAGGATGATGCCGAGCAGCAGCGGACGCTCGTGGAAGAGGCGAAAGAGCATGCTTACTCCTGGCGCGGCGTCGGCTGGGTCTGGAACGGCGCCCCGGCGGCCAGGCGCGTCAGGAGGTCCGGGCTGCCGCAGGCGATGCGCTGCCCGGGCAGGCGCTCGTCCAGGGTGGCGGCGCCCTCGTCGCCGGCGGCGGCCAGGGCCACCCGCCAGGGTTCCACCCGGTTCTGGGCGGTGAGGCGCAGCACCGTCGCGCTGCGGCCGTCCTCGTTCAGCAGGCAGTGGCGGGGCAGGGAAATGGCCTGGGCGCTCTGGAACACGATCACCTGCACGTCCTGGCGGGTGCCGGGCAGCGGCGCGGCCTCCAGCAGCCGGGTCTCGTAGCGGCGCAGGCCCTGGACCGTGGCCTCGGGCCAGGGGCGCAGGGGCAGGGTGCGGCCGTCGAGGCGCAGCGCCACCGGCTGCAGGCCGGCCGGCACGCTGATCAGCAGGCGCACGCCGGTGGCGGGATTGGTGATCTTGAGCAGCGGCTTGCCCGGCGTGACCATGTCGCCGGGCTGGGCCAGGCGCTGGCTGACGACGCCGTCGAAGGGCGCCAGGATGACGCCGTAGCGGAGATTCTCCCGCGCCGCCGCCACGGCGGCCTGGTTGGCGCGCAGCAGCGACCGGTGGCCGTCCTGCGCGGCGCGGGCGGCGGCGAAGCGCGCCCGCGCGCCGGCCAGCTGCGCCTCGGCCGCCTGCACTTGCTCCAGGGACACGCCCTGGATGCGGTACAGCGCCTGCAGGCGCCCGTAGCGCTCCTGCTCGGCCCTGAGGGTGCTGGCGGCGGAGGCCAGTTCGGCGGCCAGGGTGCCCGCCTGCAGGCGGCTCTGCGCCAGGCTGGCCTCGGCCTGCTGCAGCTCCGCCTGCGCCTGGCTGGTGTCCAGACGCGCCAGCACGGCGCCGCGCCGGAAGCGGTCGCCCTCGAAGAAGGGCAGTGCCGTGAGGTAAGCGCTCAGGCGGCTGGCGACCACGCTGTCCTGCACGGCCTGGACCTCGGCGGTGGCATGCAGGCTGAGGCTGACCGGCGCCACCTGGAGCTGCCGGACTTCCACCAGCACCGGCGCGGGCCGGGGCGGGGTTTCGCGGCTCAGCTGGCGCTGCTTGTGCTTGACCAGGCCGACGCCGCCCAGCAGAAGCAGCGCCAGGAGCAGGAGGATGAGTGGCTTTTTCATCTTTTTCATGGGGCGTCCAGTTGGGCGATGTAGGCGGCGGCCGGCAGGCCGGCGATGACCTGGGCGGCTGACCAGGCATCGGCGGCACGCGCCTGGGCGTTGGCCAGCCGGTATTCGGCATCCAGGAGATCGCGCTCCTGGCGCAGCAGGTTTTCCAGCGTCAGGGCGCCGAGGCGCCAGCGCTCGCGCTGCACGGCGAGCACCTCGCGCCGGTAGCGGACTTCCTGCTCCAGCGCGCGGGCATCCGCCAGCGCGCCGTCGTAGTTGGCCCGCAGGGCCTGGAGCTGGCGCCGGGCGTCGCGCTCGGCGGCGCGCGCTTCGTCGCGGGCGGCCTGGGCGCGAGCGTCCTGGGCGCTGACCCGATGCCAGGCGCTGGCGTCCAGGGGCAGCGCCACCTTGCCGCCCAGCGACCAGACATCGCTGGTGGCGCCGCCGCCCTGGTAGGTGTAGTAGCTGGCATCCAGGCTCAGGGCCGGCCACAGGGCGCGGCGCCGCTCCCGGGCCTGGGCCGCGCTCGATGCCTCGCGGGCTTCGGCCAGGCGCACCGGCAAGCTCTGCTGAAGCGGGCCGTCATGCCAGGCCGGCACGCGGATGGCCGTTGTCATGGGCCAGCCAGCCTCGCGGCCGCTGGCCTCCAGCAATTCCGCCTGCGCATTGGCGACGGCGGCCGCCAGGCCGGCCTCGTCCGCCTGCACCCGCGCCAGCTCGCTCTCGGCCAGGCGGAGGTCGACGCCGGCCGCCCGGCCCAGAACGAATTCCTCCTGCACACGCCGGTGGCTGGCGGTCACGCTGTCCCGCAGCCGCGCCAGCGCTTCCTGCTGCCGCTGCAGGGCCTGCAGCGTGGCGTAGGCGCTGGCGGCCTGGTGCAGCTTGAGCAGCATTTCCTGCCGCGCCAGCAGCCGGGCGGCGCCGAGATCCCCGGCGGCCCGCGCCCGCGCCGCCGCGATCACGCCGAAAACGTCCACCGGCAGGCTGTAGCTGACGCCGTACTGGCCGATCTCGCGCGCCAGAGGCACGGTCGAGTTGGGCGTGGGGACGAAAACGCCCACCACCCGCTCCCCCTCGTAGCGCTGCCAGCCGGCCGACAGGCTGCCCTGGCCGAGATAGCGGCTGCCGGCCGCGCGCTGTTCCGCCCGGGCGGCGTCCACCTCGCCGGCGCGCGCCCGCAGCTGCGGATGCGTCAGGGTGGCCTCCAGGATGTCCCGGAGCTCGCCCGCGCCCGCCGGCGGCATGGTGGCCAGGGCCAAACCCAAACCCAGGAACAGCAGGCGCGTGCTCAGGCGCCGGCGCATGGCTCCCCATCCTCGGCCGGCCGCGTGCGGATGCCGTTCAGATACAGGGTGAAGATGCTTCTGGCCTCGGCGCCGAGCGAGTTGCGGTAGCCCAGCACCGTGGACTGCACCACCAGTCCCTGGATCATGCCCACGAAGAGCACCGCCGCCGCCTCTGGGTCCAGATTGCGGGGGGACAGGCCCTGGCGCTGCGACTCGGCGATGAGGCCGGCGATGGAGCCCTCGTAGGCGCGCAGGATCTCCTGGACCAAGCCCTTGAGGCGCGGATTCTTGCGCAGCAATTGGTCGGAGAAGATCAGCTTCGGCAGGCCGGGATGCTTGGCGATGAAGTCGAGGTGGGCGAAGAAGGTGCGCTCCAGCGCGTCGAGCGGGTCGCGCCCGCCCTGGGCGGCCTCGCTCAGCACCTTGGTCAGCCGCCGCTGCAGCCAGCGCACCAGCGCCTCCCAGATGGCCTCCTTGCTGGCGAAGTGGCGGAAGATCGCGCCTTGAGTCAGGCCGATGCGCGTGGCCATGTCCTGGGTGGTCACCGCGTCCACGTCGCTCTCGGCCACGAGGTCCAGCGCCGCCTCCATGATCTCCTGCTGGCGCTCCTCGGCGCTGAGCCGGCGGCGGCCGCCCGGCTTTTGGGGTGCATTCTGGTCGCTCATGGCGCGGCGCTCCGGCTACTTGGCCTTGCCGCCGAAATGGGCGACGAAGTCCTGGCGGAAGGCTTGGTGGCACTCCAGGCAGCCCGTTTGCAGCTCCTTGAAGGCCTCGATGGCGCGCCGGCCGTCCTTGCGCCGTGCCGCCGCGGCCAGGGTCTCGGCGGCGTGGTGCGTCTTGTCGTCATAGCCCTTGAACTCCCCCATTCGCGTGCCGACAAAGCCCATGATGCGCATGCGCTCCTGCAGGGGCGGCTTCGGATGGGTGGCGATGGCGGCGGCGGTCTTTTCCACCTGGGCGTAGTCCTCGCGCGCCAGGCCGTCCACGATGACCTGCATTTTCTGGTTCAGGCCGCGCATGGCGTCCTTGAGGAAGCTGGTCTCCGCGGCCTGGGCGCTGCCCACTGCGCTGCAGAGCGACAAGCCCAAGATGGCGGCGATGGTGGTGCTGCGGGTGTGCTGCTTGCGTGTCGGCATGAGGCCTCCGTTTGGTGATAATAGATAGTTATTGATAACTAACTTATAGGTGGGTTTGCATCCTGTCAATGATCTTCGGGTAAAAAACTATCAGGATGGCTGGAGGAGCGTATGCGACCGGCGCTCATGCCTCAGGATGAGCGCCGCGGGTGGCTGATCGCCTGTCGGCACTTCAGCGGCGGTCACCGATATTGGCGGCGATGATGCGATGCACCAGCGTATCGGCATTGGCCAGCTCTCGCTTATATACGGCGGTGCGCCAAGCGCCGCCGGGGGTGGTGGTCAGCGGCTGGAGCACCGGGCCGCCGCCGCGGGTATCGATGCTGACTTCCATGGACAGGCCGGGGCGCAACGGATGGGCCCGCAATTCGGCCGCATCCAGGGAGATGCGCACGGGCAGGCGCTCGACGATGTGGATGTAGTTGCCGCTGGCGTTTTCCGGCGGCAGCAGGCCGAAGATGCTGCCGGTGCCGGCGCCCAGGCCGAGCACGCGACCATGGTAGACCACCTGCTTGCCGTACAGGGCGGCCGTCATGGTGACCGCCTGCCCTGGCCGGACCCGGCCGAGGCGATCCTCCTTGACGTTCGCGTCCACCCAGAGTTCTTGCAGGGGGACAATGGCCAGCAGGGGAGTGCCCGGCGTGACGCGTTGGCCCGGCTGGGCGCTGCGCTTGGCGATGAAGCCCGCCACCGGCGCCTTGACCTCGCAGCGCTGCAATTCCAGGTAAGCCGCGCGCACGGTGCTGGCGGCACGCAGCACGCTGGGGTTGTGACCAATGTCCGCGCCGCGCACTTGGGCTTTCACGGCCTGGAGCGCCGCCGCATCGGCGCGTAGCTGGGCCGTCAGTTCCCGATGCTGGTCCTCGGCATTCTGGATTTGCTGCTCGGGCACTGCGCCGCTATCGGACACTTCCCGGTAGCGGGCCAGGTCGTGCTCGATGCGGATCAGCGCCGCCCGGCGCGCATCCATGCGGGCGCGCAATTCCTCCACCGTGGCGAAGCGGTTGGCCACCGTGCGCACCGTCTCGCCGAGCTGGGCTTCGGCGGCTTCCAGCGCAAGCCGTGCATGGGCGCCGTTGAGTCGGACCAGGGTGCGCCCAGGCGGCGTGAATTCCGTATCGTCGGCGGCGACTTCGATCACGGTGCCGGTGCTTTGGGCGACGAGCGGCACCAGATTGCCGGTGACATAGGCGTCGTTGGTCTCGACCCGATAACGCGCGAACTGGGACCAGTAGCCTCCCGCGGGGAGGATGGTGGCCAGGGTGGCTACGGCAAGCATGCCAAAGCGCTTCCGTCGGATGTGAGCTTGGTTATTGGCTGCGGTCACGGTGAGACTCCAGCTGCGGATCGGTAAAGCCGCCGCCGAGCGCCGTCAGCAGGTCGGCGGCGGCGTCCAGCTGCGCGGTGGTCATGGTGATTTGTCGGAGCTGTGCCTGACGGGCGGCATCGTCCGCCGCCAGTACGGCGTCCCGCGGCACCAAGCCTGCGGCGGCGCGCCCGGATTCGAGCGAAAGCGTTCTCTTCGCGGCGGCGAGAGCCCGTTGCTGCACGGCCAGGCTTTCCCCGGCGGACTGCCAGCGTGTCAGCGCATCGGCCACGTCCTGGGCAGCGCCGAGTACCGCGTCGTCATAGGCCGCCACGGCCATCGCGTATTCCGCTTCCCGGGCGCGCAGGTCGGCGCGTAGCCGCCCGCCCTCGAAGAGAGGCAGGTGTACGGCCGGTCCCAGCGCGTAAACGGCATTGGCGGGATTGACGAGGTCGGCCAGGCTGATGCTCTCCCAGCCGGTGAAGGCGCGCAGATTGATGTCGGGATAAAACGCGGCCCGCGCGGCGCGAATGCCTTGGGACCGGGCTTCGACCCGCCAGCGTGCAACCGTGACATCCGGCCGGTGGGCTACCCAGTCCAGAGGCAGGTCCGCAGGCAGGCCCAATGCTGGCGACGGTAGGCGGGCAGGGACGGTGATGCTGGCGCCCCATGCCGGTCCTTCACCGGCGAGCGCCGCCAAGGCGTGCCGCAGCACGGTGGCCAGGTCCTGCAGGGCAATGACGGTGGTTTCGTGCGCTGCGACCTGTTCCGACTGCTGCTGCACGGCCTGGTCGGTGCCAAGGCCGGCGCCGAAGCGTGTCTTTGCCAGGGCGAGCCTCGCTTCGGCATTGCGCTGCAGTGCCTTTGCCTCCGCCAATTGCATTTCCGTTGCCGCCAGGGCGAAGTAGGTCCGTGCCAGGGCTGCACTCACCAAGAGGCGGGCTTCGGCGCTGGCGGCCGCCTGCGCCTGCTGCTCTGCGCCGGCGGCCGCCAGCGCTGCGGCATCCCGCTGCCACAAGTCCAGGTGCCAGCGCAGGGCGAGCGGATGCAGAATGCCGATCGTCAGGCTGCGCCCATTCAGCGGACCATGGGTGCCGTGCTCGGAGAAGCGCACCGTGTCTGTCGCCGCCTCGGCGCCCAGCCGCGGGCGGGACGCGGCCGCCCGCGCGTCGACGAGGGCTTCGGCCGCGCGGACCCGCGATGCGGCGATCGCCAGGCTGGGGTTGCGGCGCAACGCATGGGCCTCGATTCTGTCGAGTTCCGGCAAGGCGAACTGGCGCCACCACTCGCTGGAAGGCCAGGAGCCCGGTTTTGGCAACGGAGTCGGATCTGCCACGATGCCCAGATCGGGTGCGGCCCGCGGCTGGGGCATGTGGGTTGCCGGCGGCAACGCGCATCCGGCAACGAGCGCGATACCGAGAATGAGAAATCGGTACGATTTGATCATGGTTGTTCCGCCAACTCTTCCAGGGCTTCCTCGCGGACCGGGTCGCCGCCCGGCGGGGGCGCCGCGCCCGCCAGCCAGACGAAGAGTCCGAGGGCGCCGAAGATCCAGGCGGCCAGCCAGAACATTTCATTGAAGCTCACCATGGCGGCGTGGCGCTCGACATGCTTTGCGAGCACGGCCCAGGCGCCGTCAACCACGCCGCGCGAGTGCAAAGCGGACAGGGCCGCGTCGGTGACCGGGTTGTATGCCGTCAACTGTTGCACCAATTCATGCTGATGTGCGACGCTGCGGCGCAACCAGAAGGTAGCAATCAACGTAATGCCGAGGCTGCCGCCGAAGACTCGCAGGATGTTGCCGAGCTCCACGGCCCGGGTCTGCTGTTCGGGAGGAAGCCCGCTGAACAGCAGTACCGTGAGGGGAGCGAAAAAGGCCCCCAGGAAAAGTCCCGCCAGCAGTTGCGGCCAGAAGAGGGTGTCGTAGGAGGCCAGCCGGTCATAGGAGGCGACCCACGCGCAGGAGGCGGCGAAGCCCAGGAAGTTGATGGCGGCCAGCTCCCGCGCCTGGAAACGCCTGAGCAGCTTGTGCACGACCAAGCTCAGGGGCTTGGCCAGCAGCATGGGCAGGAAGAGCGTGCCCGCCAGAAATGCGCTGTAGCCGAAAGCCGTCTGCATGCGGACCAGAAAAAGTGAAAAGAGGCCTTGGAAGACGAGAAAGCCCAGGAAGAGGCCCAGCGCGCCGACAGCGAAGGTGCGTCGGGCGAAGAGACGTAATTCCAACAAGGGATCCTGTTCTCCGAGCTCCCAGATCACGAAAGCGACAAAGCTCAGCAGGCTCGTGATTCCGAGCACCCAAAGCAGGTGCGAAGCCATCCAGTCGTCATCATGACCGCGGTTGAGGAGGGTTTGCAGACAGCCCATGAACACGGCAAGCAGCACGAACCCGACCAGGTCCAGCGAGGTCCGCTCGGCCCGGCTGCTGCGGCCGTGCAGGGTAATGCCCAAGGTCAGGGCGATCAGGAAGGCGATTGCAGTCCCTAGAATGAACCACCAGTGCCAGCCCAGCGTCTCGGCAATCCATCCGCCGGTGACCGGAGCCAAGGTGAAAGGCGTAAAGCTGGCAATGCCCCAGAGGGCCACCGCCACGGAACGGCGATCCTCGGCATAATGCTTGATGAGCAGGTTCTGTGAAACGGGAATGGTCAAGCCGCCTGCGAATCCCTGCAGCACGCGGGCCACAAGGAATATCGATTGGTCGCGGCTGACCACGCAGACCAGTGACGTGACGGCAACGGCGAGAAAGGCCCCGGTCAGCAGATGCGCATCGCCGACGCGCCGCGCCAGACGTCCGGCAAACGGCAGGGCGAGAGCCATGCCCACGAAATAATCCGTCTGCGTCCAGGTGACGTGGCTGAGGGGTATGCCCAGGTCGCCGCCGACGTAGGGGAACATGGCCAGATAGGCCCCGGCATTGAAGAGCACGAGGAAATGGCCAATGCCGATGGCCACGTTGAAGAGCGCGAATCCCGCCACGCCCCAACCGGGAGCGGCCAGCCGCGGGCGCGTGGATAGTGAGGGTGGGTAGGGGATGGAAGGAATGCCCCGGAAGTTTTTTCTTGGCGCCTGCATAAGTAGTATGGAAAGTACTTATTTGGGCAGGGGCTGTCAACTAAGTGGCGGACTGTCTGGCTGGGCGCTCCAAGAACTTGTATTTTCTGGGGGATGGCCGCCTTTGCCGGGATTTTTTGCATGGTGGAAACGTCGATCGCCTTCGCGCGACGCCTGCGGAGCGATGTTTCCGTTGCGTCGATGCAGAACGGATGGCGATGATTCAAGGATAAATGCAGCTGATTATGCTTGTTTTGCACGTCTTGCCGTGATTTTCGGCGTACTCCGCTTGTTGCCAAACTTGTCGAGATCCACACGTATCCTGTCATATGGCCCGATCGGGGTGCCGGCACCGCCAGTTCCGCGATGATCTGCCCGGGCAGGGCATCGTGCGCCGCAATGGACGGGATCTTCAGGCGCGCGAGCATGCCTGCGATGACTGCTGAACCCTGCGCCGAATGCGGGAAGTGTTCCGCACCACATCCGGCGCGCTCAGCGTGACGGCCGACATGCACTGTTGGCCATCGTGGCGCCTGAACGCTTCCCGAGTCGAGCATGTCCTTCCAGCATCGGCAATGTTTTCGCTTGTGCTCGCCGGCTGCTCACGCGAGGCCATGAAATTTCGCTCGTGCGAGCAGTCGCCTCAGGAGCCGTTCTTGGATAAGCAAAGCGCCTGGCCGCGTGTGGGATTGAAGATGTTCGCAGATGCGAAGACCAGGGCGATCTCCCAAGCGTGTGTCCAGCATGGCCCGGAAGCGGGTACGCCGGGTTCTATCCATCAGGCTTGATTCCCTGGAGTGCCGCGTCGGCCTCGCTTCTCATGACCAGATTCATTGAATCACAATATTATTGATGTATTATGGATGCATCTTTCAATCGGTACAGGAGATGAAACATGAGCCTCAATCCCGCCCTGATCAGGGAAAGTTTTGCCGTGGTGGCGCCGCATGGCGTTGCCGTCACCGATTACTTCTACAACTACATGTTCAGCCACTACCCCGAGGTGCGCGCCATGTTCCCGGCGCAGATGGACGCGCAGAAGGAGCGCCTGCTCAACTCCATCGTGCAGATCGTGACCCACATCGACCAGCTCGACGCCCTGGTGCCGTATCTGCAGGAGCTGGGGGCGGGCCACAACAAGTACCACACCCAGCCCGAACACTATCCCATCGTCGGCGCCAGCCTGCTGGCGACCCTGGCGCATTTCGCCGGCCCCGCCTGGACCCCGGCAGTGGCCGAAGCCTGGAGCGCAGCCTACAACGTGGCAGCCCAGGTCATGATCGAGGCGGCAGAGCAGGCGGCCGCCTGAGGAGCCGGTTCATGTCCTATCGCATCACCGTCGAGCCGAGCGGGGTGTCCTTCACGGCCGAGGCCGGACAGACGGTGCTGGAGGCGGCGCTGGCCCACGGCGTCGCCCTGCAGCACGGCTGCGGCAACGGTTCCTGCGGCGACTGCAAGGGCACCGTGCTGGAAGGCCAGGGCGAGCAGGGCATCTACATGCCCCTGCTGCTCACTCCGGAGGAAAAGGCGGCCGGCGCGGCCATCCTCTGCAAGTTCAAGCCGACCAGCGACCTGTGCATTGCAGCGTCGGTGCACACTGAATCCTTCCAACACGCCGAGATCCGGCGCCTGCTCCGCCTGGGGCCGGACGTGATGGGGCTGTGGCTGCGGCCGGAAACCCCCTTCGCCTACAAGGCCGGGCAGTATGTGCAGGTGGAGGTGCCCGGCCATCCCGGCGTCATGCGCTCCTATTCCATCGCCAACCGGCCGGCGGACGACGGTACCCTGGAGTTCCACATCCGCCGGGCGCCGAACGGGCTTTTCAGCACGCAGCTTTTCGAGGCGCTGCAGCCCGGAGACCGCCTGCGCATCAGGGGTCCCATCGGCGAGTTCTTCTTGCGCGAGGATAGCCCACGCGACGTACTGTGTGTCGCCGCCAGCACTGGTTTCGCGCCCATCAAGGGCATCCTGGAAGAGGCTTTTTTCCGGGGTTTCGATCGGCGCATCCACTTCTTTTTCGGTGCGCGCCAGGAGCAGGATCTCTATCATCTCGACCTGCTGGCCGATTGGGCCAGGCGCTACCCTAACTTCCGGTTTACCACTGCCGTCGATACCGGCGGCACGCAGATGCTGCTGCCCACCGTGGACGAATGCGGGCCCTGGGGGCAGCACGAGGTCTATTTGTGCGG
>NZ_AUIS01000023.1 GCF_000423825.1 Thermithiobacillus tepidarius DSM 3134 | reverse complement strand
CAACCCTCATGCCCGGCAACCCACTTGAAATTCAACAGAGCCCCTCGGTTGCATATGGCATAACGCTTTTCGCTTGATTGAGAACAGACCCTAGGACCGGGGCGGCGCCCGCCTCTAAAGCATTTTCCTTTTGCGCCGATAAAGGACACAGGGCCGCGCGCCGGGCGGCTGTCGGGAGGATGCCGGGCCAGCGCTGGAACTGGCTCTGAACAAAAACGATTATCAGCATGCTTTCCTTTATCTCCAACATCGTCCTGAGCGGCCCCGCCGCGCTTCCGGGTGCACCGCCGGCCGCCGGGGATTTCGCCTACTCCGGCTGGTTCTGGCTGGCCTTGGCCGGCTTCGTTCTGCTGACGCTGGCGCTGGCCACCCTCTACCTGCGCCGGCTGAGCCGCAGCCTGGAAGAAAGCCGGGCCCGACTCGCCCGGACCGAGGCCGAGTGGATTCAGGCCCTGGACTCCGCCGAAGACGCCATCTGCCTGCTGGACCTGGACGACAACCTGGTTCGCGCCAATCACAAGTACTATGGGTTTCTCGGCCGCACCCCGGAAGAGGCGGTCGGCCGCAACCTGATGCTGCTGGTGCATGGTCGTTATGAGGACAAGCCGTGTCCGGTGTGCCAGGCGCGCCTGGAGCGGCGCGACGCGGTGTTCGTCAAGGAGGCGGACGACCCGGTGAACCGCCTGCGACGCCCCATCGAAATCGCCGTCAAGATCATTCGTGATCAGCGCGGCGAAGCGACCGGCGTGCTGCAGGTCATGCGCGACCTGACCCGCCAGCGGCGGGCGGAGGAGGCCATCCGCGAGAGCGAGGCGCGCTTCCGCAGCCTGTCCCAGGCCGCCTTCGAGGGCATCGCCATCCATGAGGATGGCCATTTCCTGGCGGTCAACCAGACCCTGGCCAGCATGTTGGGCTATGAGCCGGCCGAACTCATCGGCATGCATGCCCTGGACCTGATCGCCCCCGCATCCCGGGAACTCCTCATCGAGCGGCTGCGCAGCAAACCCGATGCGCCCGCGGAGGTGGAGGCCCGGCGCAAGGACGGCACGACGCTGCCGGTGGAAATCCATGCTAAGGACTTCTCCTATCACGGCCGGATGCGGCGGGTGGTGGCGGTGCGCGACATCACCGAGCTCAAGCGTGCCCGCGAGGCGCTCTTCCAGGAAAAAGAGCGGCTCATGGTCACCCTGGAATCCATCGGCGAGGCGGTGATCACCACCGACGTGGACGGGCGGGTGCAGTATCTGAATCCGGTAGCGAAGCTGCTGACCGGTTGGCCTGATGAAGAGGCACGCGGAGCCGCTTTGGCCGAGGTATTTCACGTGATCGACGAGGCGACCGGCGCCAGCGCGCCGGATCCGGTGCGCGCCTGCCTGGCGGTCAACGGCATCGTCAACGCCGCCGGCGACAGTATCCTGCGCCGGCGCGACGGCCGCGAATTCGCCATCGAGCACACGGCCGCCCCCATCCGCGACCGCGACGGTGGGGTCAGCGGCGTGGTGCTGGTGTTCCGGGACGTGACCGAAATGCGCGGCATGGCACGGCAGCTGAGTTACCAAGCCAGCCACGATCCGCTCACCGGCCTGCTCAACCGCCGCGAGTTCGAGCTGCGGCTGGAGCACGCCCTGGCGAGCGCCCAGGCCGGCGACGTGCAGCACGCGCTGCTCTATGTCGACCTGGACCAGTTCAAGGTGGTGAACGATACCTGCGGCCACGTGGCCGGGGATGAACTGCTGAAGCAGTTGGCGCTGCTGCTGCGGCCCAGGTTGCGCGGCAGCGATACCCTGGCCCGCCTTGGCGGCGACGAGTTCGGCGTGCTGCTGGAAGGCTGCATGCCGGCCAAGGCGCGCGAGATCGCCGATGGATTGCGTCAGGTGCTCAGCGATTTCCGCTTCGTCTGGCAGGACAAGACCTTCAGCGTGGGGGCGAGCATCGGTATCGCCCCCATCACGGCGCGGAGCGCCAGCAGCACCGAGATTCTGAGCGCGGCGGATTCGGCCTGCTACGTGGCCAAGGATCTGGGCCGCAACCGGGCGCACGTGTACCAGCCCGACGACGCGGCGCTGGCCAAGCATCAGGGGGAGATGCAGTGGATGCAGCGGGTGTCGCGGGCCGTGGAGGATGGGCGCCTGCGCCTGTACTGCCAGGCGGTCGTCCCGCTGCGGGACGGACCCGCGGCGCCGGCCCGCTACGAGATCCTGGTGCGCATGCTGGATGAGCAGGGCAAGGTGGTGCCGCCCATGGCCTTCATTCCCGCCGCCGAGCGTTACAACGTCATGCCCGCCGTGGACCGCTGGGTCATCCGCCATGCGCTCGCCGCGCTGCGGGCACTGTCCGAAAGCCATGCCGCCGGCGTGGCCTTCGCCATCAACGTGTCGGGCCGCTCCCTGTGCGACGATCAGTTCCTGGATTTCGTGCTCGATCAGCTGGACGCCATGGGCGCGCTGGCCGGGCGCGTCTGCTTCGAGATCACCGAAACGGCGGCCATCGCCAACTTCGCCCAGGCGCAGCGTTTCATCACCACGCTGAAGGCCCGGGGCTGCCGCTTCGCCTTGGACGACTTCGGCAGCGGCCTGAGCTCCTTCGCCTACCTCAAGAACCTGCCGGTGGACTATCTCAAGATCGACGGCGGCTTCGTGCGCGACCTGGCCGACGATCCCATCGATTACGCCATGGTGGAGTCCATCAACCAGCTCGGCCACGTGATGGGCATCCAGACCATCGCCGAGTGCGTGGAGAACGACCGCATCCTGGCCAAGCTCAAGCAGCTGGGGGTCGATTACGGGCAGGGCTACGGCCTGCAGCGCCCGCAGCCGCTCGAGGAAATTTTCGCGGCGCCGGCCAGCCAGCCGCACAGCCTACAGTTGTTTTAGGGCATCGGCACCCGCGGCGCCCGGCTTGCCGCCTTGGCCGCCCGGCCGCGCATCGCTTCCACCACGGCCTGGCTGCGGCATAACAAAGGCCGCGCCGGCTTGTCTAAGCCTTGGGTTTGGTAAATCCGTTTGCCTGCTTCGTGAACCTCCCAAGGAGGACTGCCATGCACTCCCTGACCGAGCTGAGCCATTCACTGTATTTTTCCCCGGCTCGCTGGCGCGATCCGAGCCGCCCCCAGCCGTCCGTCACGCAGCTTTTTCTTTTTCACGTACTGCCGTTCTCCCTGATTCCGACGCTCATGCTGTACTTCCTGAAGTCCAGCAACGTCGACAGCGTGCTGTATCTGCCGCCGCTGCCCCAAGGCGAGCTGCTGGGCATCGTGGCGGCCTTTTGGGCCGTCCAGTTGGTCGGAGTGCCGGCGATGGCCTTCGTCATCCAGCAGCTGGGCGAGATCATCGACGCGCGCATCAGCTTCCGCGAGGGCTTCGCCATCGCCGCCATCGCGCCGACGCCGCTGTGGCTGTCGTCGCTTTTGCTGATCGTGCCGAGCGTGGCCTTTTATCTGGCCGTCTTCAGCCTGGCGGTGGCCGCCAGCGGCGTTCTCATCTTCCGCCTGGTGCCGGAGGTGCTGAAGCCCGAAGACACCGGCCAGACTTCGCTCCTGAGCGGCGCCATCTTCGTCACCGGCTTGGTCGGCCTGGCCTTTCTCATGGTCGTGACCAACGTGCTTTGGAACCTGGCCATGTGATGCGGCTGGCGAGATGGCGCCGCAGACCCGGCAGGTGTCTGTCGGGACGGCACCTGCCGCCGCGCGGGCGCGATCGAAGTGCCGGGCCGTGCCCTCACAAAGCCTGAGCTGACGCAAGAAGCGTGCTTCATGGGATTCTTCCGGCCCGCAGCGGCAAGCCCCGTGTCCGGGCAGCGGGAGCCCGCCTGCCCGCAAGGCGGCATTCGCGCGAATCTGGCGACATAGCTGATCCTCCGTGGTTCCGATTCGATTTCCCGAGCGCTGTTCGTGTCTTGACGTCATCAAGAGAGAGATTCCCGGCCGGCATGGGAAGCTGCTGCGCTGGATGGGCCGGCTTCCTGGAACACCGGCATCACCCCATTGATTCCATGTTTGGAGGTCAAAATGTCTGAAGCCATTTCCGGAGCGGAACGCTACAAGGCTGGAGTGATTCCCTACAAGAAGATGGGCTATTGGGAGCCGGACTACGTGCCGAAGGATACGGACGTGATCGCGCTCTTTCGCATCACGCCCCAGGAAGGCGTGGAGCCCGAGGAGGCGGCGGCCGCCGTGGCCGGCGAATCCTCCACCGCCACCTGGACCGTGGTGTGGACCGACCGCCTGACCGCCTCCGAGCTGTATCGCGCCAAAGCCTACCGGGTGGATCCGGTGCCCAATCAGCCGGACCAGCATTTCGCCTACATCGCCTATGATCTGGATCTCTTCGAGCCGGGCTCCATCGCCAACCTGACCGCCTCGATCATCGGCAATGTCTTCGGCTTCAAGGCGGTCAAGGCCCTGCGCCTGGAGGACATGCGCTTCCCGGTCGCCTACGTGAAGACCTTCGATGGTCCGCCCACCGGCATCGTGGTGGAGCGCGAGCGCCTGGACAAGTTCGGCCGCCCGTTGCTCGGCGCCACCACCAAGCCCAAGCTGGGACTGTCGGGCCGCAACTACGGGCGCGTGGTCTACGAGGCGCTGAAGGGCGGCCTCGACTTCGTCAAGGACGACGAGAACATCAACTCGCAGCCCTTCATGCACTGGCGCGACCGCTTCCTCTACGTGATGGAAGCGGTGAACAAGGCGTCCGCTGCCACCGGCGAGGTCAAGGGCCATTATCTGAACGTCACCGCCGCCACCATGGAGGACATGTACGAGCGCGCCGAATTCGCCAAGGAGCTGGGCTCGGTGATCGTCATGATCGACCTCGTCATCGGCTATACCGCCATCCAGTCCATGTCCAAGTGGGCGCGCAGGAACGACATGATTCTGCACCTGCACCGCGCCGGTCATGGCACCTACACCCGGCAGAAGAACCACGGCGTCTCTTTCCGCGTGATCGCCAAGTGGATGCGCCTGGCGGGCGTCGACCACATCCACGCCGGCACCGTGGTAGGCAAGCTGGAGGGCGATCCGCGCACCATCGCCGGCATCTACGACGTGCTGCGCGAGCCCGTCAACACCGTCAACCTGGAGCACGGCATCTTCTTCGACCAGGATTGGGCCAGCCTGTGCAAGGTCATGCCGGTGGCCTCGGGCGGCATCCACGCCGGCCAGATGCACCAGTTGCTCACCTACCTGGGCGAGGATGTGGTCCTGCAGTTCGGCGGCGGCACCATCGGCCATCCGATGGGCATCGCGGCCGGCGCCACCGCCAACCGCGTCGCGCTGGAAGCCATGATCCAGGCCCGCAACGAGGGCCGTGACATCTGGAACGAGGGGCCGCAGATCCTGGAGCAGGCGGCCAAATGGTGCACGCCCCTGCGCGCCGCCCTCGACACCTGGAAGGACGTCACCTTCAACTACGAATCCACCGACACGCCGGACTTCGTGCCCACGGCGACCGCGTCGGTCTGACGAGAGGAGCGTGCCATGCGAATCACCCAAGGCCAGTTTTCCTTCCTGCCCGATCTCACCGACGAGCAGATCCTCGCCCAGATCAAATACGCCCTGCAGAACGGCTGGGCGGTGAACGTGGAGTTCACCGACGACCCGCACCCGCGCAATACCTACTGGGAGATGTGGGGCATCCCCATGTTCGACCTCAAGGACCCGGCCGGCATCATGTACGAGGTCAACGAGTGCCGCAAGGCCTATCCCAACCACTACATCCGGGTGACGGCCTTCGATTCCACCCGCGGCTGGGAGACCCCGCGCATGTCCTTCATCGTCAACCGGCCCAAGGAGGAGCCGGGCTTCGGCCTGTGGCGGCAGGAGCTCGAAGGGCGGCACATCGGCTACACCGTGCATGCCTATGCCACGGACGAGCCGGAAGGGGAGCGCTACCAGTAACCTGGCGAGCGGCACCGGGCCTTCCCGGTGCCGCGGGGCCGTGCATATCTCGAAACGCATGTTCTGACGCAATGGAGCGTGAACCATGGACGAGCAAGTCGCTGAGCACAACAGCGAAACCCAAGCGGTGTCTGGAGACACGCCGGTCGATCTGCGGGCCGCCTATCGCGACGCTCACCTGCAGGAGGTGCTGGATCAGCTCGACCGCGAGCTGGTGGGCCTCAAGCCGGTCAAGACCCGCATCCGCGAGACCGCCGCGCTGCTCCTGGTCGACCGCGTGCGCAAGGAGCTGCAGCTCAACGCCGGGCCGCCCAGCCTGCACATGAGCTTCACCGGCAATCCCGGCACCGGCAAGACCACCGTGGCCATGCGCATGGCCGAGATCCTGCACCGCCTGGGCTACGTGCGCCAGGGCCACCTGGTGGCCGTCACCCGCGACGACCTGGTCGGCCAGTACATCGGCCACACGGCGCCCAAGACCAAGGAGGTGCTGAAGCGCGCCATGGGCGGGGTGCTCTTCATCGACGAGGCCTATTACTTGTACAAGCCGGAAAACGAGCGCGACTACGGGCAGGAGGCCATCGAGATCCTCTTGCAGGTGATGGAGAACCAGCGCGAGGATCTGGTGGTGATCCTGGCCGGCTACAAGGACAAGATGGAGCGCTTCTTCGAGAGCAATCCGGGCATGTCCTCGCGCATCGCCCACCATATCGATTTCCCCGACTATACGGTGGACGAGCTGATGGGCATCGCCCATCTCATGCTGGAAAAGCAGCAATACCGCTTCAGCCCGGATGCGGAGCTGGCCTTTCACGAGTATCTGCTGCGCCGCATGCGGATGCCGCACTTCGCCAACGCCCGCAGCGTGCGCAATGCGCTCGACCGTGCCCGCCTGCGCCAGGCCAACCGCCTGCTGGCCAGCGGCGGACTGCTGACCCGGCAGGACCTCATGACCATCGAGGCCGAGGACATCCTCGCCAGCCGGGTGTTCCGGGAAGGACAGCCCGATGACACCTCGGGTCCGGCGGCGCGGCAGGCCGCCGGCTGACCGGTTTTCTCCAATCCGCCATCGGCTGGCCGGAGGGCGCATGACTGACCGTTTTCGCGACATTCCGCCGCTCCGGACCTTGCCGTACATGATGCCGGCGGCGCATTACAACCCTGTCAAGCTGGCCCTGCTGCGCCTTGGCAGCCCGCTGGAGCTGGAACTGCCCAAGCTCGGGCTGGCGCTGGTCCTGGATCGGCGCTCCTGGCTGGGGCTGTCGCTGTGGCAGGAATTGCTGCCCATGATCGAGTGGACCCGTTTCGACACCCGGGGCCGGCGCGGCCTGGACCAGCCCGTCGCCTGCGAACTGCGCTTCTACCATGTTCACGCCGGCCTCTTGATGCGCCCGGCCTTGGAGGCGCTGGACGAAGCGCTGCGGGAGCGGCTTGCGGTATCTGGCCGGGCCTAGCCCCCGGCCAGCAGCGGAAAAAGCTCCTTCAGGCCGTCGGCGATGAACTCCACGGCGATGGCCGCCAGCAGCAGGCCGAGGATGCGGGTGGTGATGTTGATGCCCAGCACGCCCAGGCGCCGGGCCAGGGGCACGGCCGCGGTCAGGGCCAGGTACACGGCGCCGGCCATGAGCCAGATGATGCCGCCCAGCATCACGAAGCCCAGGAAGCCCCGGGTCTGGTGGGCATTGAGGATGACCGTGCTGATGGCGCCCGGGCCGGCCAGCAGCGGGATGGCCAGCGGCACCACCGCCACCGAATCCTTCTCCGCCGCCGCCTCGGTCTCCTCCGGCGTCTGGCGGGCGCCGCTGCGCTTGGCCTGCATCATGTGGATGGCCATGAGCAGCACCAGGATGCCGCCGCCCACCCGGAAGGCGGCGATGGAGATGCCGAAGAAGGCCAGAATGCGGTCGCCAGCCAGGGCCGCCGTGCTGAGCACGAGCCCGGTGGCCACCGCGGCGATGCGGGCGGTGCGCATGCGCGTGGCCGCGTCCCAGCCCATGGTCAGGCTGATGAATACCGGAATGGCGCCGAGGGGATTGAGGATGGCGAGGAGGCCGGCGAGGGTGCGGGCGGCGTAGGTCCAGTCCATGCGCTCAGTATACCCGCCGCATCTAGCCGCGCGCCCGCCGGATGACCCAGTAGGCCGCCGCCAGGGCCACGATGATCACGCCGATGCCGACCAGCGTGGCGCCGCTGTAGTCGCGGGCGTCCAGCACGACGATCTTGCGCGCGATGGCGATCAGCGCCACGGTGAGCACCACTTCCGAGTGCACCACGCCTTCCGCCAGGTAGGCTTTCATCATTTCCAGCAGCTCGATGCCGATCAGCACCAGCAGGAAAAGCCCGAAGATGTCCAGCAGCTCGTCGATCTCCAGGATGAGCACGGGCGGCGTGATGGCATCCTGCACCAGGACCCAGCCCAGCTCCCCCACGGCCAGGAGCACCACGATGCTCAGCATGGCAATGAGCGTCAGCACCACCACCCGTTCGAATTTCTTCAGATAAGCGAGCATCGCGGCCCTCCGCCGGTGTTCCGTTCCTGCTAAGCATAGCCGAAGAACGGGGCGGGGGCGCGAGCGGAGTCAGCCCCGCCGCTGCGCCCGCCAGGCGCGCAGCAGCACGAGCAGCAGGGTGATGGCGGTCAGCGGCAGGACGAAGGCGCCCATCACCGTGCTGAACAGCGGCAGGGCATCATGCTGCGCCGATTCCAGGATGAGGTAGGTGGTATAGGCCGCGTAGTAGCCCAGGAAGACGAAGCCTTCCCAGCGGGCGATGAGATGGCTGCTCAGGAAGATGGGCAGGCAGGCCACCGCCACGGCAATCATCACCGGCAGGTCGAAGCCCAGCACGGCATCCGACACGGGCACGCCGTTCGGCGCCACCACGGCGGTGAGACCGAGCACGCCGAGCAGGTTGAAGATGTTGCTGCCGACCACGTTGCCGACGGCGATGTCGCGCTGGCCGCGCACGGCGGCGATGAGGGAGGTCGCCACCTCCGGCATGGAAGTGCCCGCCGCCACCAGGGTCAGGCCGATCACCAGCTCGCTCACCCCGAGGGCCTGGGCAAAGGCGACGGCGCCGGTCACCAGCCAGCGCGAGCCGAGCACGAGCAGGCCCAGGCCGCCGGCTACCAGCGCCAAGTTGAGCAGGCGGCCGCGCCCGGCGGAGGTCGCGGCACCGAACTCCTGGGCGTACTCGGTCTGCACCGCCTGGCTTTCCCGGCGGCTCTGGCGGATGAGGAAGGCCGTATAGGCCGCCAGCCCGGCCACCAGCAGCCCGCCTTCCGGGCGGCTGAACGCGCCGTCCAACCCGAGCCCCAGCACGAGGAGCGATACGCCGATCATCACCGGCACGTCCAGACGCACCAGTTGCTGGGCCACCAGCAGCGGCGTGATCACGGCCGACAGGCCAAGGATGAAGAGCACGTTGAAGATGTTGCTGCCGACCACGTTGCCCAAGGCGATGTCGCTTTGGCCGGCCAGGCCCGACTGCACGCTGATGGCGAGCTCCGGCGAGCTGGTGCCGAAAGCGACCACGGTCAGGCCGATCACCAGCGGCGAGATGCCGAAGGCGGCGGCCAGCCTGGAGGCGCCGCGCACGAGCAATTCCGCGCCGGCGATCAGCAGGGCCAGGCCGAAGATAAAGTAGGCGAAGTGGATCAGGCTCATGGCTTGTCCTTTTTGAGGCGACCGCCGTTCATCTTGCCAGCGCCAAGCCGCCGACGCCAGCCGACCCGGCGGTTTCAAAGTGAATCTTTTTCCGGCTAGAATGGTCTTAGAAAACGTCTAACTCCAAAAGACGTTCATAAGGAGAAGCTGATGAAATCCCTGAAAGGCATCGCGCTGCTGATCGTTGCCAACCTGCTGATTTTCACTACCCTGTTCATCACTTTCCAGGTGCTGGTGAACTTCATCCTGCCGGCGCTGGGCATCGACATCCGCGCCTCGGTCAACGCTTCCATGCTGCTATGGGCCCTGGTATTGGGCTTCGGCGGAGCCTTCATCACCCTGCTCATGTCCAAGCAGATGGCGCGCATGGGCATGCAGATGCAGCGCATCGAAACGCCGCAGACGCCCAAGGAGCACCTGGTCTACAACACGGTGGCCGAGATCTCCCGCAAGCTGGGCATCAAGATGCCCGAGGTGTGGGTTTATTGGGATGACGAGCCCAATGCCTTCGCCACCGGCCCCAGCAAGAACAACAGCATGGTGGCGGTCAGCTCCGGTCTGGTGACCCTGCTCAGCGACGACGAGGTCAAGGCCGTGCTCGCCCATGAGATGGGCCACGTGTGGAACGGCGACATGCTGGCCACCACCCTGCTGCAGGGCCTGATGAACACCTTCGTCTACTGGCTCAGCATGCTGGCGGCGCAGTTCTTCCGCGATTCGGAGGGCAACCCGACCTTCGTGTCCTTCGCGGTATCTTTCTTCCTGCAGATCGTGCTGTCCTTCCTGGCGCTGATCCCGATCACCTGGTTCTCGCGCCGGCGCGAGTTCGGGGCCGACCGCTTCGCCGCCGAGACCTACGGCGCCCGGCCCATGATCGGGGCGTTGGAGAAGATCCACCGGCGCGCCGCCGAGCGCCTCGCTCAGGACACGGTGGCCACCGACCCGCTATCGACCTTCAAGATCGGCGGCGACTGGAAGGGCCTCTTCGCCACCCATCCGAGCCTGGAGCAGCGGGTGCAGGCGTTGGTGGACTGGGAACAGCGTTCCGGCCATGCCCGGCCCACGCCCATGTCCGGCGATGCCTGGCGCTCCAAGGACAACCCCTGGGGCTGAGGGCCGCGAGCGGGTGACGGGAACGAGCGGCTCGGGCCGCTCGTTTTCGTTTCGGCAGGCTCATCGGACGGGAGGCACTGGCATTCCCGCCGGCTTTTTGAAACAGTGTGCTGGCGGGCGGCGCGCCCGGCGAGGTCCTTGTTTTCCAATGCACAACATGTCAGGCCTGTACTTCCTTACACCGGGCGCCGCCAATCTGGCTTTCCCGGACCCCCGGCACGCGCCGCACAATCTGGTGGCCGTGGGCGGCGATCTGCGCCCGGAGCGCCTGCTGCAAGGCTATCGGCAAGGCATCTTTCCCTGGTACAGCCCGGGTGATCCCATTTTGTGGTGGTCGCCCGATCCGCGCGGCGTGCTCCTGCCCAATGAGGCGCACGTCGCCCGCAGCCTGCGCAAGACCTTTCGCCGGCATCGCGGCGGGCTGCGCTTCGCCTTCGATAGCGCCTTCGGGGAGGTGCTGCAGGCCTGCGCCGCGCCGCGGGCCCGGGAGGCGGGCACCTGGATCACGCCGGAGATGGCGGCCGCCTATCTGGCTCTCCACCGCCTGGGCCACGCCCATTCCCTGGAGCTGTGGGCGGGGTCGGCGCTGGTGGGCGGGCTCTACGGCGTGGCCCTGGGCGGCGTGTTCTACGGCGAATCCATGTTCAGCCGCATCACGGACGCTTCCAAGCTGGTGCTGGTAATGCTGGCCCGGCAACTGGCCGCCTGGGATTTTGCCCTGATCGACACCCAGTTCCTGACCCCGCACCTGGCCAGCATGGGCGCGCGCGAGATTCCGCGCGAATTGTTCCTGGATCTCCTGCCCATGGCCCTGGAACTGCCCGGCCGCCCGGGCGCCTGGCAGCTGGAGTTGGAGGCCGAGCATGTCTTTTGAGTACCTGCGCTTCTACGAGACCCTCCCGCAGGCCTGCGCCTATCTGCCGACCCGCGAGAACATCGCCGTCGTCACCGATCCCGCGCTGCCCCTTTCCACCGAGCAGTACGGCCTGCTCATCGATCACGGCTTCCGGCGCAGCGGCGGTTACTTCTACCGGCCGCATTGCCGCAGTTGCCGTTCCTGCGTGTCCGTGCGCATCCCGGTGCAGCGCTTCCGGCCCCGGCGCGGCCAGCGGCGCGTGTGGTCGCGCAATCAGGACCTGACCGCCGCGGTCGAACCCCTGCGCTTCCAGGACGAGCACTGGGCGCTCTATCGCCATTACCAGCACACCCGCCACCCCGGCGAGGACATGGACAGCGGCGATGTGGCCGATTACCGCCGCTTCATCCTGAGCTCGCCGGTGGACACCCGCCTGGTTTCCTTCCGCCTCGGCGAGCGCCTGCTGGCCGTGGCCGCCGTGGACTTCCTGCCTCAGGGCCTTTCCGCCGTCTATACCTTCTACGATCCGCAGGAAAAGGCCCGCGCCCTCGGCGTGCACGTGGTGCTCTGGCAGATCGAGCAGGCGCGGATGCTGGGGCTGCCGTATGTGTATCTGGGCTATTGGATCGCGGAGAGTCCGAAGATGGCCTACAAGATCGATTACCAGCCGCTGGAGGGGTGGGTGGCGGGGGAGTGGGTGGAGATGGTGAAGCCGGAATAGGGAGATAAGGAGCGGGCCGGGTTGGGTGGCCGGAGGCAGGATCGTAGGTGGGGCTGAGCTGGCGAAGCCCAACAGGGTTGGAGCGGACCGGTGGGCGCGCGTGGCATTCGCCCGGCGGGCGTAGACCGCTCGCGCTTGTCTCCCGCCGCCCCGGCGCGACAAAGGGCAGGAATGGAAAAACCCCGTTGCCGCTGCCGACAGTGGGAGCGGACTTGCCCGCGATCCGCCATCCGACCGCCCGTAAAAATCGCGGGCCAGCCCGCTCCTGCAGCCGCTCGAGCAGCGCGATCAACCGCCATCGGGGGCAGGGTCCCCACCCTGCCCGCTCCCGACGGGAGAGGATAGCTGGGGCGCGCCAACGCGGTACCGTGCCAACTCCTGGCGGGCTGGCATCGTGGCTGGCAGGAGCGGGCTGGCCCGCGATCACCGTGCCGGCCATGGAACGGGACCGTCGGCGTGGTCCCGCCCCAGCCTGCCCGCCTCACGGGCGCTTCCTCAAAACCCCGCCTTCACCCCTGCCTGCACGAAGCGCGGCAGCCCCGTGAAGCCCGCCACTTCCTGATAACCCCGGTCCAGCAGGTTGTCGACGCGGACATAGGTTTCCAGGCCGCGGGACAGGGTGTAGCGGGCGGCGAGGTTGACGAGGGCGTAGTTGCCGGTGTCCACGCTGGTGGTGGTGAAGCCGGGGCCGAAGAAGAGATCGTGGCGGCTGCCGATGTAGTTGAGCTCCGCGTCCAGGCGCAGGGCGCGCAGCGGGCTGTAGTTGGCCCGCAGGAAGTACTGGTCCTCGGGCACGCGCAGCAGGAAATCGCTTTCGCGCCCGGCGGCGTCCACGTCGAAGCCGTTGGTGTGGGTATAGCCGGCAGCAAGGACCGCTGTCTCCCCGAGGCGCCAGTTCAGGCTCGCCTCCAGCCCGCGGGTGCGGCGCTGGTTGATGTTCTGGTACCCGGCGGGAAAGGTGAAAGTGACAGCATTGCGCAGGCGCTGGCGGAAATAGGTCAGCGCCACGGTGAGCCGGCGCGCCCAGAGCGCCTGCTCCACGCCGAGGTCGTAGCCGGTGGACTTCTCCGCTTGCAGGTTGGGGTTGCCGTAGGTGGGCGCGAAGAGCTGGAACAGGGTCGGCGCCTTGAAGCCGGTGCCCAGGTTGGCCTTGAAGGTGGTGCCGGTGGGCAGGTCATAGCGGGCGCCGAGCTGATAGGTCAGCTTGCTGCCGAAGCTGCTGTGCTCGTTGTAGCGCAGACCGGTGCTGAGCCGCAGCGGGCGGAAATCCCACAGGGCGAAGACGTAAGGGGCCGTCAGGGTGCTGGTGCCGGACAGGCTGGTGCTGCCACTCGCGCTGAGATTGCGCGCCTGCTCGCGGTCGTGGTCGAGTCCCAGGGTGAGCCGGGCCGGGCCGGTGCTGCCCTCCGCCTTGGCGCTGTAGCGGTATTGGTTGCCGGAGAAGAAGCGGCCGAAGGCGTCGTCGGGAGTTTCGCGCCGCAGTTGCACCCAGCCGGCCTCCAGACTGCCCAGCCAGTCCGCTCCCAAGGGCCGGGACAGATTGGCGCCCAGGCTGTGGCGATCCTGAATGGTGCGCCCAGTAATGCCGGGATTGCTGGTACCGTTCAGGTCGTATTCGAACCAACTGGCCTCGGTGCGCCCGCGCAGGCCAAAACGAAGGTCGCCGGGCAGGTGGATGTCGGCGCGCCCCGCCAGGGTGTTGTTGCGGTAGCCGTGGTCGGGCTCGCGCGGGTCCAGGCTGGCGGGGAAGCGGTTGAGCTTGTTGACGCCGTCGCTGTCCCGGTGCGCGCCTTCCAGGCTGAAAGTGATGCGGTCGGTGCCGCCGCCGACCTGGGCGCGGGCGCCGCGGGTGTCGAAGCTGCCGTAGTCGGCCGCCACGTTGCCGCGCAGGCCGGGCCGGGCGGGCTGGCTGATGAGATTGATGACGCCGCCCATGGCCTCGGAACCATAGAGGGTGCTGGCGGGGCCCTCCAGGACCTCGATGCGGTCGATGCCGGCCAGGTCAAAGGCGGCAAAGTCAAAGGACTTGTCCACGCCGGACGGATCGTTCAGGGGCACGCCGTCCAGCAATACCAGCACGTTGCGCCCGTCCAGGCCGCGCAGTCTGGCGCTGGTGGCGCCGCCGAAGGGGCCGCTCGCGGTCAGACTGAGTCCGTTCACCTGGCGCAGGGCCTGATCCAGCTGGGTGATGCCGCGCTGCTCCAGTTCCGCGCGCGTGATGACCGTCACCGACTGGGTGACCTGGTCGACGGGGGTGGGGCTGCGGGTGGCGCTGACCACCACTTCGGGCAGGGTGCTGTCCGCCAGCAGCAGGGCGGGGTGTGCCAGGGTGCCGGCCAGGGCCAGCGTGGCGGCTTTGAGGTGTTGGGTATGGCGCATCGCGTCTCCGGAGATGACAGTGATGGCCGCCAGTGGAACAGGAGGCAAACGGCTACCTCCCGGATATCGCCCACCGCGGTACCGGGTTCATGCTTGCGCAGGCCGGTCTCCGGGCTCACGAGTGGCGCGCAGCGCGCCGGCATTCCCGCCTTCCCGTCGCGTGGACAGTGGCCTCGTGGGAATGCTGGACTCGTCTACCGTTGCGGGGGCAGCGCAGGCTTTCGACCTGCTTCCCGTACACCTGCGGGATGGGAATGTAGCACGGCGGGAAAGTGAAGGCGAATGATTATCTCTGGCGCTCTGCATGAGCCCGTTTCATGAGGCTGGGATCGAGATGCGTGCGGTCACACCAGAGTCGCGATGGCGCACAGCCGGGCTTCGGTTTGCGACAGCAGCCAGCCCTGCACCTCGACGGTGCGGCCCTCGGCGAAATCCTGCCGTTGCCGCGCCTGCAAGAGCGACCGCAGTTCGCGTCGCGTGGCCCGGGCCAGGGTTGCCCCGTCCGCCGGCGCGGCCATGCAGATGAGTTCGGCCAGCCGGTCGGCATCGGCCTCGGCGGGCATCGCGCGCAGGTAGGCCCGGCCCACGGCCCGGGCGCTCTCCCGGTGCGTGAAGAAATCGGCCAGCTTCAGTGACAGGCGCTCCGCGTGCGCGGCCGTCGATCCCTGCTCGAATCCGAGGCGCGGGCCGAGGAAGGCAAAGACGCCCAAGCCGGCCAGCATGCCCAGAAAGCGTCGCCTGTGCAGCAATCTTTTCACGTCATGCTCCTTTCCACGTGCTTGCAGGCGCCGGATGGCGTGGCCGGCACCCGCCCGGCCGTTGGCGGGAATGAGCGGCCATGCGCGCCGCCGGGCGGGATGTCCTGCAAGCATTTCGTTTGCGAGGCAACCCTGGTATAAGTGCCCCCGGTCGGCTCGGAAGCTCGGCCGCCCGTGCCAGCATCCAAGTTCCTAACAGTAGCAGAGCTTTCACATGCGTCGATATGACTTAAGCCGCATCCCCGTCGCAGGGCCGCTTGCGCCCGCTGCATGCGCATGGCCGCGGACGGCTGCGGTGAGCCAGGAGAGGCAAGCTATGGCGCAGCGTTTGCCGAACAGCGGTAGCGAGCCTGGCTGATGGCCGCTTCCCTGTTCACCCAATTCAACCCTTGGGCTCTGCTCGGCGTTTTTGGCCTGCTGAGCATCGCCTGGATCGTCTCCGCCTGGCAGCACCTCGGCATCGGCCGTGACCTGGCCTGGTCGGCTCTGCGCGCCACCGTGCAATTGGGCCTCATGGGCTTCGTGCTGACCTGGTTGTTTGCCGTGCAGGAGCCGCTGCTGCTGGCGCTCTTTCTGGTGCTCATGGTGCTGATGGCCGGCGGCTTCAACGCCAGCCGCGGCCGGGAGGTGCGCCACGCCTACTGGATCGGGGTGCTCAGCATCGGCCTCAGTACCAGCGTCGTGCTGGCCTGGATGCTGCTCGCCGGCCTGGTGCCGCCGGAAGGCCGCATGCTCATCCCGCTGGGCGGCATGCTCATCGGCAACGCCATGAACGCCGTGTCCCTGACCCTGGACCGCCTGCGCGGCGAGATCAACAATCAGGAAGCGCTGCTGGTGGCCATGACCGCGCTCGGGGCCAACTCGCGCCAGGTGCTGGCCCACGTCTATCCGGTGGTGGTGCGCGGCGCGCTCATTCCCACCATCGACAGCCTCAAGAGCGTGGGCCTGATCCACATCCCCGGCATCACCGCCGGCATGATCCTGGCCGGCAGCCCGCCCCTGCAGGCGGTGGGCATGCAGCTTCTGGTCATGTTCATGCTGACCGCCGCCGTCGCCCTGGCCACCCTCGGCGCCGTGTTCCTGGCCGGCCCCTACGCCCTCTATTTCAATCGCACCGAGGCGCAGCAGTAGCCCGCCGGAGCGCAAAACCGTATGCTTGAGATCATGAGCGAAGACTTGCATACCCTCGAGCGTCCGCGCCTGGCCATCAAGGACCGCTTTCGCGGCTTCCTGCCGGTGGCGGTGGACGTGGAGACCGGCGGCTTCGACCCGCAGCGCCACGCTTTGCTGGAGATCGCCGCCGTCATCATCGGCATGGACGCGGCGGGGCACCTGCAGCCGCTCGGCACCCATGCCTTCCACGTGGAGCCCTTCGCTGGCGCCGAGCTCGACCCCGCCTCCCTGGCCTTCACCGGCATCGACCCCCACCACCCCCTGCGGGGCGCGATCAGCGAAGCCGAGGCCCTGAACGCCCTGTTTCGGGCCATCCGCGCCGAAGTGCGGGCTGCCGGCTGCAAGCGCGCCATCCTGGTGGGGCACAACGCCGCCTTCGATCTGGCCGTGCTCAACGCCGCCGTCGCCCGCAGCGCCGTCAAGCGCAATCCTTTCCATCCCTTCAGCACCTTCGACACCGTGAGCCTGGCCGGCCTCGCCTTCGGTGAAACCGTGCTGGCCAAGGCCGCGAAGGCCGCCGGCCTGCCCTGGGACAACAGCGAGGCCCACGCGGCCATCTACGACGCCGAGATGACAGCGAGGCTCTTCTGCGCCATTGTGAATCGGTGGGATGAAACGGTGCTGGGCCGTGTTTAAGAAGGTGGGCCGCAGTGCCGGCGCCTAGCGACCCTCAGCTCTGACATCCTAAAGTCTACCCTTTGAAGTCCTGTTGCACCCTGGGGGCAGCGGCTCGCCCAAGTCCTCCAAAGCTCAGACAAAACTGTTATGCACTGAAGAGAGACACTAATGCGCACGCACCGAATAGATGTGGGAAGCAACCTCAAAGATAAGCTCGAAGAATGTGGTTTCTTCCTCGGTCACATCCTTCGTGTTTCGGAAATTATCAGAATTAAGCATCTAACTAAAGATTACCCGCTCAACTCGGAACTCGCTGAACTCAATTATTTCTTTAGCGCGTATCTAAATTCGATCCAAGCTGTTAAAGATACTTGCCAGATAATAATGGGAAAAAGCATTTCTTGGGAAGAGCTATCTCCAACGTATGGAAAGTTTGTTTACTATTGCCGAAATGCTACAACTCACGATGGTTCGTTAATGATCAATGCTGGTAAAGGTCTGCACAGCTATATCGTTGGCCCACTACGGCGCATTGATAGCAAAGGTGTGCTTAAGGAGGTCAGTCCTCCTCCCGAAGATGTGGCTACATTGAGCCAAAATATTGCGAGCGAAGTTCTTCAAACCGCCAAGAAAGTGCTGGAAAGAAAAGGGGCGGACACTCCTTCGCCCAATCTCGCAGATTTTGCCAAAATGGTCGATGATGCAATGAACAACGATTTCATTCCGGACTTCGCAAAGAGGATGCTTTCGGAGAAGCGTGATGAGGTACTCAGCTCACTGTCCAGTGCTAAGTTTGATTATGCAAAGGGTGCACTCAATGCTATCGAGAGTCTTTGCAAGAGGTTTAGGTTGACAATCACCTAACTATAGGTTCCAGCCGACGTCCCCATCTGCGCTGGTGCTCTGGCGAGGACGCGATTGATTCTGGCGATATGCGTTATTGCAGGGAACGTGTCAGCGGTAAGCTATGACCCTTCGGCGGGGTTTCAACGCATCTCGCCCGATAGGCTTGCCTCGATCCCTCGCCGGAAATCCCCATAGCGCAGTTGCACCCCCAACTCCTCCCGCAAGCGGCGGTTCTGCAGGCGTCGCGACTCCGCCAGAAAGGACAGGGTGAGCGGGGAGAGCCGGGCCGCCGCTTCGGCGGGAGTGATGTGCGGCGGCGGGGGCAGGCCCGCGGCGGCGGCCAGGGCGTCCAGGAACTCGGCCTGGGTGGCGGGCCGGCCGTCGCTGGCGATGTAGAGCCGGTTCGGGCGGCCGCGCCGGGCGGCGGCCAGCAGGGCGCGCACCAGGTCGTCCACCTGGATGCGGTTGCCGTAGTGGGGCGGGTCGTAGTCCACCACCGGCTGGCCCTGGCGCAGTTTCTCCAGGGGCAGGCGCCCGGGGCCGTAGATGCCCGGCACCCGCAGGATGACCACGGCCACATCGTAGGCCCGGCCGAAGGCGCGCAGTTGGGCCTCGGCGTCGACGCGGCGGCGGGCGCGGGGCGTTTGCGGCTGGATCGGCGTGTGCTCGTCCAGCCAGTCGCCGGCGCGGTTGCCGTAGACGCCCGTGGTGCTGACATAGACGAGGCGCCGCGGCCGCCGGCCGGGCCGGGCCAGGCCGGCCAGCAGATGGCGGGTGCGCGGGTCGCTGTCGCCGCCGTCCGGCGGCGGCGCGAGATGGAAGACCGTCTCCACCGGCGGCAGTCGGCGCAGGCTGGCCGGCGCGTCCAGATCCCCCCGCACCGGCACGAGGCCAAGGGCGGCCAGTTGCCGGGCCCGCGCCGCGTCGCGCGCCAAGGCCAGCACCGTGCCGGCCGGCAGGTGCCGGGCCAGGCGCGTGCCCACGTAGCCGCAGCCGACGATCAGGTAGCGGTGCCGCATCGCACTCCCTCCTTGGTTCCTCTCCCGGGCCAATCCCTGTATGATAATGATAATAACTGTCGGTTGCGGTTTTTTTAAGCCGCGTTGAGATTGCGGAAGGATCGGGTATGACCTACAAGGTGCGCATCGAACCCAGTGGCCACGAAATGCATGTCGAGCCGGGCGAGACCCTGCTCGAAGCGGCGCTGCGCCAGGGCTTCAACTTTCCCTACGGCTGCCGCAACGGCGCCTGCGGTTCGTGCAAGGGCAAGATCGTCAGCGGCGAGGTGGACTACGGCCAGTATCAGGCCTACACCCTGACCGAGGAGGAGAAGGCCCTGGGCATGGCGCTCTTCTGCGCCGCCACCCCGTGCTCGGACCTTGTCGTCGAGGTGCGCGAGATCGGCGCGGCCAAGGATATCCAGGTCAAGACCCTGCCCGCGCGCGTGGCCAGGATCGAGGACCTGGCGCCCGACGTGCGCGCCGTCTACCTCAAGCCGCCCGCCACCGAGCGCCTGCAGTTCCTCGCCGGCCAGTACATCGATATCCTGCTCAAGAACGGCAAGCGCCGCGGCTTTTCCCTGGCGGGCTCGCCGCTGAACGACGAGTTCCTGGAGCTGCACATCAAGCGCGTCAAGGGCGGCGAGTTCACCGAGCACGTCTTCACCACGCTCAAGGAAAAGGACATCTGGCGCTTCGAGGGGCCGCTCGGCAGCTTCTACCTGCGCCTGGACACGGATCGCCCCATCGTCATGATGGCCACCGGCACCGGCTTCGCCCCCATCAAGGGCATGCTCGAATACGGCTTCGCCGAGGGCCTGAACCGGCCCGTCCACCTCTACTGGGGCGTGCGCTACGAGCACGACTTCTACCGCTTGGAGCTCATCAAGGAATGGCAGGCCGCCCATCCCCAGTTCACCTTCGTGCCGGTCGTGTCGCGCCCGTCCGAAACCTGGACCGGCCGCACCGGCTACGTCACCGAGGCGGCCATGCAGGACTTCGCCGACCTCAGCGGCTTCGATGCCTATCTCTGCGGCCATCCCGAAATGGTGGCCGAAGGCGCCCGCCGCCTGCAGGAGAAGGGCCTGCCCGGCGAGCGCATCTTTTCCGACGCCTTCACCTTCGCCAGCCAGCCCAAGATGGTGGGCGGGGCGGAGTAAGCCCCGCTTCCACGCGGCGGGCGGCAACGCGCCGCCCGCCCCCCCGCGCTTTTTCCGTTTTCGCTGTTTCCCGCCTGAAATCCGCGCTGCCCCCACATTTACAAGACGGCCAGGTGCTGCTAACTGCTCACTGCAGTCTTGGTGTGCGGCAAACTCCATAATTAAACGCGCAGATAGGGAGGAAACATGCAAAAAAGCAAGCTGGGCTTGAGGCTCCTGCCCTTGCTGACCTCGCTCGCCGTGGCCGGTTGCGGCGGGGACTCGTCCACCACCACGGCCACCACGTCCACTGTCATCGCCGGCACCGCCGCCGGCGGCGCCCCCATCGTGGGCACGGTGACCATCAAAGACAGCCTTGGCAGCCAAAGAAGCGCCCAGATCCAGGCGGACGGCAGCTACCGCATCGACGTCAGCGGCATGACCGCTCTTTCGCGCTGCGGGCCAGCGGCACCATCGGCGGCCGCACCGTCGACCTGTACTCCTCCGCCATTCAGGCCGATGTCGGCGGCACCATCAACATCACGCCTTTCACCGACCTGATTCTGGCCAATCTGGCCGGCGAGCTGGCGGAAAATTTCTACAACCGTTTCGACGCCACCAGCGCCGCCTGCAGCCGGTGCTGAGCGCCCTGGGGATCGGCACGAACGTCGACCTCTTGCGCGATGCTTTCAAGGCCGACCACACCGGCATGGATGCGGCGCTCGACCTCCTGCGCGTGGAGCGGGATCCGGCGAACGTGAACGGGCGGGTGATCAGGAACATCGTGGATGACAGCACGATCAAGGATGATCCGAACCAGCAGGAAACCGATGAGATGCCCAGCACGGGCACGAGCTTGGCACAGGTGACGGCGGACCTGCAGGCGATTCAGGCGCGCTTCGACGCCATCGCCGCACTCTTCAAGAACGGCACCCCGGCGCCCAATGATCCCACCCTGCTGGATGGCTTGGCCGACGATTTCATGTTCTGGGGCCTGAACAAAGCCTCGCTGTTGCAGGCGCTCGCCTCGAACGCCCCGAACCTGCGGGGCATGCAGTTCAGTGAGATCGCCATCGAGGACTACATCGACGCCGGCACCGTGAAGGTGCGCTTCGTGATCACGCTGGGCAACGGCGAGAAGGAAAGCGACGAGTGGTTGATGAGTAAGGTCAATGGCGTCTGGCGCTTTGCCGGTAACCAGGAGATCGCCGAGTTGGGCGTATTCGCGCGCGCCGAGCAGACGCAGGATAACGGCATTGAAACCGGCTTGCGCTTCCACTTGGCCGACGTGGCGGGGCAGGGCAGGGCATCGACTACGCCATCGCTAGCGGCCCGGGGCTGCCCGCCGGCGGCATTCGTTTGGCCAAGCTGTCCAACGATCCCGAGTTCGTCATCGCCGATGCGCAGGGCTTCAACCGGGGGACCCTGTTCTATGACGGCCTGATGGGTACGACCTTGGACTACGCCGCCATGGATAGCGCTCTGGCGAGGGACGGTAAGCTGACCTACGCCTTCACCTTGTATGACGACAACAACACGCCCAGTGATCCGAGCGATGATCGAGCAATGGGCAGCTACGACGACGTGCTGACGGCAGCGCCCTACAGCCCAAACTATCTACAGGTCAACCCCGCGGCCGTGTTCGCGACCTTCACCGCGCCTTCGTCCTTCCTGCTGAGCACGCTCATTTCGGGCGGTCGTCTGCCCATTGCCTGGACGCTGCCCGCGGGAATGCGGGTCGACGGCGCCAGCGTGCAGTGGTGGTCCGCCGGCACGTCCCCCACGCATATCGAGGTGGACAAGGATCTGGATCCCGCGGCGACCGGCGCGACCATCGAGCTGGGTACCTTCGCCTTCACCCCCGCAGGCGCCATCATCTTCCTGGAGGCCGAGGACCGCTACGGTCGGGAGTTCGTGTCCAGCATCTGGACCAACAGCTAAGGCGCATCAGTACCGGACCGCGCCGTTGCGGTCCACCCAGACAGCCCGTGGCCGCAGCCGGCCACGGGCTTTTCTTTGCAGCCTCAGCCCAGCCAGCGCGCCGCGTCCAGCGCGTGATAGGTGAGGATCATGTCCGCCCCGGCGCGCTTGAAGCCGAGCAGGGTCTCCAGCACCACCGCGCGCTCGTCGATCCAGCCGTTCATCGCGGCGGCCTTGACCATGCTGTACTCGCCGGAGACGTTGTAGGCCGCCACCGGCGTGTCGCAGCTGTTGCGCACGTCGCGGATGAGATCCATGTAGGCCAGGGCCGGCTTGACCATGACGATGTCGGCGCCCTCGGCCAGGTCCAGGGCCAGCTCGCGCAGGGCTTCGCGGCGGTTGGCGGGGTCCATCTGGTAGGCCTTGCGGTCGCCGAACTGCGGCGCGCTGTCGGCGGCGTCGCGGAAGGGGCCGTAGTAGGCGCTGGCGTACTTGATGGCGTAGGACATCACCGCCACGCCGGGATGGGCGCTGGCGTCCAGGGCCTCGCGCATGGCGGCCACCATGCCGTCCACCATGCCCGACGGCGCCACCACGTCGGCGCCGGCCTCGGCGTAGGAGATGGCCAGGCGCTGCAGATTGCCGAGGGTGGCGGCCTCGTCGCGGTCGTGCCGGTGGTCCAGCACGCCGCAGTGGCCGTGCTCGGTGTACTCGCAGAAGCAGGCATCGGTCATGACCAGCATCTGGGGCAGCTCGGCCTTGATGGCGCGGATGACTTGCTGCACCAGGCCCTCGGGGTTCCAGGCCTCGCTGCCGATGACGTCCTTTTCGCAGCTTTCCGGCACGCCGAAGAGAATGACGGCGGGGATGCCCAGGCCGGCGGCCTCGCGGGCGGTGGCCACGGTCTGGTCCACTGAGGTCTGATAGACGCCGGGCATGGACGGCACCTCGTTGCGCACGCTCTCGCCGGCCACCACGAAAAGCGGCAGGATGAAGTCGCTGGGGCTCAGCTGATGCTCGCGCACCAGGGCGCGCATGGCGGCCTGGCGGCGCAGGCGGCGGGGGCTGTGCAGGGCGGGGTTGACGATCGGGTTCATGGCTTTTCCTCTCCGGATGCGGCGGCCCAGGCTTCCAGGGCGGCGATCAGGCCGGCGCCGCTGGCCTCGGGGGCGATGATGGGCGCGGGCAGGCCGGCGGCCTCCACGGCGGCGGCGGTCAGCGGGCTGATGGCGACGATGGGGGTCTTCTTCAGCCAGCGCTGGCCGAGGCCGCCGACCATCTCGTAAAAGTTGTTGAAGATCTCGGGGCTGGTGACGGTCACGGCGTGCAGCTCCGCCCGCGCCCACTTGTGCAGCAAAGGCGTGGGGTTCAGGCTCGGCCGCACGCGCTTGTAGCACAAGGCCGCGTGCACCCGGGCGCCGCGCGCCGTCAGCTCCGTGGGCAGCAGGTCGCGGCCGGCATCGCCGGCGAAGAGCACGATGTCCTGGCCGGCCACGTCCTGCAGGGCCGCCTCCGCCAGCAGGGATTCGGCGTTGAAGGTCTGCGGCACCAGGTCGACGCGGATGCCCATGCCCTCCAATTCCTTGGCTGTTTCGCGGCCGGTGGCGGCGACCCGGATGGCGGCCGGCCACTCCATACCCAGGGTCTTCAGGCGGGCGATACCCTCGGTGACGGCATTGCGGCTGACGAAGATGGCCCACTGGGCGGTGGGCACCTGCTTGACCGCCGCGTCGAAGGCATCCCAACTGGCGGGCCGTTCGATGCGCACGGCGGGAAAAACGATGGGCCTGGCGCCGCGCGCCTCCAGCGCAGCGATCAGCTCGCCGGCCTGCTCCTTGGGCCGGGTGACCACGATGCCCTTGCCCTGCAGGGGAGAGGAGATCTTACTTTCCATACAAGTCTCGCAGAATGCGGTCGGCGCCCTGGCTGAGCAGCGCTTCCGCCACCCGCACGCCCAGCGCCTCGGCATCGCCGGCCGGGGCGAAATCCTCCGCCTGCACCACGGTTTGGCCGTCGGTGCTGGCTACCAGGCCGCGCAGGTGGACGGCGCCGTTCTCGGTCAGCACCGCGTGTCCGCCGATGGGTACCTGGCAGCCGCCCTCCAGGCGCTCATTCATGGCGCGTTCCGCGGTGACGCAGATGTGCGTGGTGAGATCCATCAGCGGCTCGATGCGTGCCAGGGTCTCGGCGTCGTCCCGGCGCAGCTCGATGCCAATGGCGCCCTGGCCGATGGCCGGCAGGCTGCGGGCAATGGGCAGCAGTTGGGTGATGCGCTGCTCGAAGCCCAGGCGCTTGAGCCCGGCGGCGGCCAGGATGATGGCGTCGTAGTCGCCGCGGTCCAGGCGCGCCAGGCGGGTGTTGACGTTGCCGCGCAGGTCCAGCAGTTGCAGATCGGGATAGTGCAGCCGGAGCTGCGCCTGGCGGCGCAGGCTGGAGGTGCCCACCCGCGCGCCGGCGGGCAGCGCGTCCAGGCTGGCGTAGGTGTTGGACACGAAGGCGTCGCGCGGGTCCTCGCGCTTCAGGATCACCGGCAGGAAGAGCGGTTCCGGCAGCACCACGGGCACGTCCTTCATGGAGTGGACGGCGATGTCCACCTCGCCCCGCAGCATGGCTTCCTCGATCTCCTTGACGAAGAGCCCCTTGCCGCCCACCTTGGCCAGCGGCACGTCCAGGATCTTGTCGCCGGAGGTGGTGATCTTCACGAGTTCCACCCGCAGGCCGGGATTGTACTGCTGCAACAGCGCTTGCACGTGCTCGGCCTGCCACAGGGCCAGCTGGCTGGCGCGCGTGCCGATGCGAAGAAGGGGTTCAGCCACGATGGTTCCTAGAGGTCTCGGGTGTATCAAAAAAGCTAATTTAGGCCCTTGGCCGTCTGAAATCAATTTGTCGGCCGGTCTTGGCCCATGTGGGCCAGTTTGGGACAGCGCTTGGGTGGAAGGGGGCAATGTACCTTCCGATGAGTCCGGCCATAACGAAAATTATGTTTTTCTATCAATGCCTTGGAAAGGAGGTCGGGTTTGCATGGAAATTGCTTCATTGCCTGCAACAAATCGATCACGGAGGTGCAACCATGTCCCGCAGCTGGCATTCGCTCAAGATGTTCGTGTTCGCAGTGGCCTTCGTCCTCGGTGCGCCGCAGTTCGCCGCAGCCTCCCAGGCCGTCATTCCGACGCCCGCCGATCTGCAGGCCTTCGCCGCCCAGGCCGCCAAGGAGAAGAAGCCTCTGGTCGTGCTCTTCGAGGCGGAGGATTGCCCTTACTGCAAGCGTGTGATGCAGGAGTACCTGAACCCCATGTCCAAGAGCAAGGAGTACCAGGACAAGGTCCGTTTCCTGCGCGTGGATGTGGGCAGCAAGGCCGCCCTCAAGGACTTCCATGGTCAGAGTACCACTCAGGCCGATTTCGCCCGCAGCTTCCGAGCCCAGCTGACGCCGACCGTGATCGTCTTCGCGCCCAACGGCCGCCCGGTGAGCGATCCCATTGTCGGCTTCAACAGCCCCGACTATTATGGCTTCTACCTGGATCAGGCGATCGATGCGGGGGTGGCCAAGGTGCGCGGCGGCAAGTAGCCGCCGATCTCTGTCATGCCGCTGTCAACCGAGCCATGTTCCGTCCGTTGTAAAGCACAGATCTCTCGTCCAAAAGCATCTACGGAGGAAAGCATGAGACAGATCTGGCAATTGGCGGGCATCCTGGGCTTGATGGCTTCGGCGGGCGTGGCGCAGGCCGCCGACATGGGCAGCATTTTGGGTGGGGGGCTGGGCGGCGCGGTCGGCGCCGCCGTGGGAGCGAACATGGGCGGCCAGCAGGGCGCCATCATCGGCGGCGCCATTGGGGGCGCCGCCGGCGCGGCGGTGGGCAGCAGCTACGACCGCCGGCGCTACGAGCCCCGGCCGGTGGTGGTGCCGGCCGCTTATCCCGCTTATCCTGCCTATCCCTATGCCTACCGGGCCGACAACGGCCGGCATCTGGGCTGGTACAAGAACCGCCACCGTCATGGCCGCTGGTAAGCGGCCGTCCTGATCCGGATCTCCCTCGCGGTATCCAGTATGCGCCAGCGTGGCTGTCCCGGCTGGCCGGGCGCGGCCATGCCGCTGGCGCGCGGCGCCCGGCCGGGCGCCGGACCATGAATGGGCCGCCGTGCGCGGCTTGCTGACAACATCGATTTGGAGGAAAGCATGATCAAGCAGTTGTTCGCGGGTGTGTTGCTGTTGGCCGGGGCGGGTGTGGCCCAGGCCGGTGACGTGGGCGCCATATTGGGCGGTGGCATCGGCGGCGCGGCGGGTGCCGCGGTGGGTTCGAACATGGGCGGCCAGCAGGGCGCCATCATCGGCGGCGCCGTCGGCGGCGCCGCCGGTGCGGCCATCGGCAGCAGTTACGACCGCCCGCGCTATTATCCCGTCTATCGGGACAACGGCCGCTATTACAAGTACAAGCATAAGCACAAGCACCATCATCACGACGATGATTGAGCGCCGGGGACGCGCCGCGTAGCCAATCCGGCCCCTTTTTCGGTATAGTTGCAGCCTCGGTGATTGGGGCGAATGACTATGACGGAAGAGAAACCCTGGTCGGGCCGCTTCACGGCGCCGACCGATGCTTTTGTGGAGGCGTTCACCGCCTCCATTGCTTTTGACAAGCGCCTGTACGCCCAGGATATCCGGGGCTCCATCGCCCATGCGCGCATGCTGGCGCAGGCGGGGGTGCTGACCCCGACGGAGGCGGAGCAGATCGTCGCCGGCCTGCAGCAGGTGCGCGCGGAGATCGAGGCCGGCGAGATGGCCTTCAGCGCCGCCCTGGAAGACATCCACATGCACGTGGAGACGCGCCTGACCCAGCTCATCGGCGAGGTCGGCAAGAAGCTGCACACGGGCCGCTCGCGCAACGATCAGGTGGCCACTGACGTGCGCCTCTACACCCGCGAGGCCATCGACGAGATCCTGGCCGGCATCGCCCGCCTGGAAACGGCGCTCATGGACGCGGCCGAACGCGAGGCCGATACCATCATGCCCGGCTTCACCCACCTGCAGGTGGCCCAACCCGTCACCTTCGGCCATCATCTCATGGCCTACGTGGAGATGCTGCACCGCGACGGCATGCGCCTGCTGGACGCTCGCAAGCGCGTCAACGTCCTGCCCCTGGGGGCGGCGGCGCTGGCCGGCACCACCTTCCCCATCGACCGTTGGTACGTGGCCCACGAGCTCGGCTTCGACTTCGTGGCGGAGAACAGCCTGGACGCGGTGAGCGACCGCGACTTCGCCATCGAGACGGTGGCGGCCATCGCGCTCATGATGGTGCACCTGTCCCGCTTCGCCGAGGAACTGATCCTCTGGTCCTCGCCCTCTTTCGGCTTCATCGAGCTGTCCGACAGCTTCTGCACCGGCTCCAGCATCATGCCGCAGAAGAAGAATCCGGACGTGCCGGAGCTGGTGCGCGGCAAATCGGCGCGCGTGATCGGCGCCCTGCAGACCCTGCTGGTGCTCATGAAGGCGCAGCCGCTGGCCTACAACAAGGACAACCAGGAGGACAAGGAGCCGCTCTTCGATGCCCTGGACACGGCGCGCGGCAGCCTCAAGGTCTTCGCCGAGATGCTGCCGGGCATGACGGTGCGGCGCGAGGCCATGCGCGCCGCCGCTCTGCGGGGCTTCGCCACGGCCACCGATCTGGCCGATTATCTGGTGCGCAAGGGCCTGCCCTTCCGCGCCGCCCATGAAGTGGTGGGCAAGGCGGTGCGGCTGGCGGTGGAGCAGGGCTGCAACCTGGAGGACCTGAGCCTGGAGGCCCTGCGCGGTTTCTCGCCGCTGATCGACGCGGACGTCTACCAGGTGCTGACCCTGGAGGGCTCGGTCGAGGCCCGCGGCCACATCGGCGGCACCGCCCCGGCGCAGGTCCGCCAGGCCATCGCCCGGGCACGCACCCGCCTGGCCGACTGGGGGGTATGATGAGATCCGCACAAGCGATCCGGTCGTCTCGCCCCGCTCGATTCGCCGCGGCCACCGTGGCGCTCCTGCTGGCCGCCGCGCTGGCCGGCTGCGGCAAGAAGGGGGCGCTCTACCTGCCGGACCAGCAGCCGGCCAAGCCGGCAACGGGCCAGCAGAACGGGCAGCGGTGAGCATGTGGGTTCCGGCTCCTAGGGAGCGGCAGGCGGAGGGCGGCGCTGGCCGTCCCGCCGGCGCAATTTCGAGGTTGCATGATGTGCTTTGATTACCGGGACGAAGTCCTGCACGCCGAGGGCGTGCCTCTGTCCGCCATTGCGGCGGATGTCGGCACGCCCGTTTACGTCTATTCCAAGGCGGCGATCCGCGGGCGCTATCGGCACTTCGCCGAGGCCCTGGGGCCCGACGCCCTGGTCTGCTTCGCCGTCAAGGCCAACTCCAACCTGGCGGTGCTGCGCGTGCTGGCAGAGGCGGGCGCCGGCTTCGACATCGTGTCCGGCGGCGAGCTGGTGCGGGTACTGCGCGCCGGCGGCGCGGCGGACAAGGTGGTCTTCTCCGGGGTGGGCAAGTCGGCGGCCGACATCCGCCTGGCCCTGGAGGCGGGCATCTTCTGCTTCAACGTGGAGTCCGAGCCGGAGCTGCGGCGCATCAACGCCTTGGCCGGGGAGCTGGGCAGGGTGGCGCCCGTCGCCCTGCGCGTCAATCCGGACGTGGATCCCAAGACCCACCCCTACATCTCCACCGGCCTGTCCGAGAACAAGTTCGGCATCCCCATCGAGCGCGCCCCGGCGGTGTATCGGCAGGCGGCGGCGCTGCCCCACGTGCGGATCCGCGGCATCGCCTGCCACATCGGCTCCCAGTTGCTGGACCTCTCGCCCATCGGCGACGCCGCCCGCCGCCTGGTGGCGCTGCTGCGCACCCTGCAGGCGGAAGGCATCAGCATCCACCATTTGGACCTGGGCGGCGGGGTGGGCATCCGCTACCGTGACGAGGAAGCGCCGTCGCCGGAGGACTACGCCCGCGCCGTGCGGGAGGCCCTGGACGGCCTGGACATCCCGCTGGTCTTCGAGCTGGGGCGCGCCGTGGTGGGCAATGCCGGCGTCCTGCTCACCCAGGTGGAGTACCTCAAGATCGGCGAGGGCAAGCACTTCTGCGTGGTGGATGCGGCCATGAACGACCTCATGCGTCCCGCCCTGTACAACGCCTACCACGAGATCCTGCCGGTGCGGCGCCGGGGCGGCGACAGCGCCGTCTACGATGTGGTTGGCCCCGTCTGCGAGACCGGTGATTTCTTCGCGCGCGGACGCGAACTCGCGGGGGTGGCGGCGGGTGATCTGCTGGCGGTGATGAGCGCCGGCGCCTACGGCTTCGTCATGAGCGGCAACTACAACACGCGCCCGCGGGTGCCGGAGGTGCTGGTCGACGGCAGCGCTTATACCGTCGTGCGCCGCCGCGAGACCCTGGACGATCTGCTAAGCTTGGAGAACACCGGGTAATTCTTGCCGTTGCAAACTGAAAGGAGGTGGTGGATGCAGTCCTCCCTGACTTTGGAAAGCATGGCGTTTCTCAACAACGATTGGATTCCCTCCCGCCATACCTGCGAGGGCGAGGGGGTGATCCCCTCCTTCCGCTGGTTGCACGTGCCGGACGGTACCCAAAGCCTGGTCCTGGTCATGCGGCAGCGGGAGGCGCCGCCGGACCAGCAGGTGCGCTGGCTGGTCTACGACCTGCCCGTGCTGCCCAACCTGATCCATGAGGGCGGCGAGCTGCCGGCCGGCGCCAAGGTGGGCCGCAACGACGCCGGCGACATGGTGTACATTCCGCCCTGCCACCTGCCGGACCATCACCTGGTGCACTACGATTTCGTGCTCTACGCGACGGATCTGCCCACCCTCGGGCTGCCCGAAGGCGCCACCTGGGCCGAGGTGCGGGAGCGGTTGCGCAAGCACCGGCCCGGGCCGGGGGTGGAGGGGCACGTGCATGGCGACGTGGCTGCGCCGCCGGCGGACGACCACATGGCGCGCGAATGGCACGAGCTCGGGCACGTGATCGCCTATGCGGAGCTGGTCGGCCACTTCGCCAAGGACGTGGAGACCCACGTGCCCGGGGTGGACCGCATCTGACGGAGAGCGGAGGCAGCGATGGTGATGGATCTCAGCAGCCCGGCCTTCTCCCACAACGGCCAGATTCCGGTGGAGCATACCTGCGACGGCGCGGACCGGGCGCCCGCCCTGCGGTGGAAGGGCGCGCCGGCGGGCACGCGCAGCTTCGCCCTCATCGTCGAGGATCCGGATGCGCCCGGCCGTACCTTCGTGCACTGGCTGGTTTACGACCTGCCGGCCGGCGCGACCCAGTTGAGTCAGGGCGGGGCCCTGCCGCAGGGGGCCAAGCATGGCCGCAACGACTTCGGCCGGGATGGCTACGGCGGCCCCTGTCCGCCGCGCGGGCATGGCGTGCATCATTACCACTTCAGCTTCTACGCCCTGGACGTGCCCAGACTGGGCCTGCCCCCGGGCGCGCCGCTGCCGGCCCTGCGCCACGCCATGCAGGGACACGTGCTGGCGCAGGCGCGGCTGACGGGCTTGTATTCCCGCTAGAGCGGCAGGAGCGGGCTTGCTCGCGATAGGGAGAGCCGGCCGCAACGGCATCGCGGGTAAGGCCGCTCCGGCGTCCGGCACGAACTGTGGGAGCGGGCTTGCCCGCGATTGGCTCGGTCCAGCAGATCCGCGGCAGGCGGCGAAGCGGCGGATTTGGTCTATTTTGTTTGGATGGGGCGTCATCGGGACGCGCCGCATGGCGCGGCTTTTTACAGGCAGCAGGTAACGTGCATGGAATGGTTGTACTTGATCAAGCCGCCCTTGGCGGTGTCGCGCATCGAGGAGGTCTGCACCTTGGCGGCGTTGCCGGCCTTGTGCGAGGACGTCTATGAGGTGTCAGGGCTGCGCGAGGCGGGCCGCGAGGGCCGGGTGGACTGCGTCTGGGGCGTGTTCGACGGCCGCTGCCTGCCGATCCGCAACGGCGTGCGCTATGAACTGGTCAGTTGTCCCAATGCCCTGCAGTGGACCGTTACCAGCCGCAACGGCGAGATGACCCTGCACGGCAGCATCAACATGGCGGACGTGGATCCGGATTTTGCCGAATCCATCGAGCTTTTCCTGGGCCAATTCCGCGACAGCCTGCAGCGGCTGGCCACGGCGGACGGGTACCTGCCCGTGGACCAGGCGCTGTGACGCGGGTGCCGTGATGCCGCTGTCCGGATTGCGTTTCAGCAAGATGCACGGCTTGGGCAACGACTTCGTGGTGATCGACGGCGTGCGCCAGACGGTGCGCCTGTCCGCCGCGGAGGTCCGGCGCCTGGCCGACCGCCGCTTCGGCGTGGGTTGCGATCAGGTGCTGCTGGTGGAGGCCAGCACCGACCCGCGCGCCGATTTCCGCTACCGCATTTTCAACGCCGACGGCGGCGAGGTGCAGCAGTGCGGCAACGGCGCCCGCTGCTTCGCCCGCTTCGTACGCGAGCAGGGCCTGACCGACAAGGACGTCATTCCGGTGGAGACCCTGGCCGGCCGCATCACCCTGGCCATCCAGCCGTCGGGCGAGGTGCAGGTCGACATGGGCGTGCCCATCCTGGAGCCCGCGCGCATCCCGTTCCGCGCGCCCGCCCAGGCGTTGCGCTATCCCTTGCCGGTGGCCGGGCAGACCTATGAGATCGGCGCCGTCTCCATGGGCAACCCCCATGCCATCCTGCCCGTGGCGAGCGTGGCGCAGGCGCCGGTGGACACTCTGGGGCCGGCCATCGAGCGGCATCCCGATTTTCCGGAGCGGGTGAATGTGGGCTTCATGGAGCGGGTCGGCCCCGACCACATCCGCCTGCGGGTCTGGGAACGCGGGGCGGGGGAGACCCTGGCCTGCGGCACCAATGCCTGCGCCGCCGTGGTGGCGGGCCGGCTGTGGAATCTGCTCGACGAGACGGTGCGCGTGTCCCTGCCGGGCGGCGACCTGCGCATCAGCTGGCGCGGTCCCGGCGAGCCCGTGTTCATGACCGGGCCGGCGGTGACGGTGTTCCAGGGGGAGTGGCTGGCCGGCGAATTGTGACTATCTGCTGAGAGGGAGAGAGCGATGCGCCCCGAAGTCTTGGCAAGGATCCATGAACTGTTGCAGGCGCCCGCCGGCGAGCTGGAGTTTTTGAACAAGCTGAGCGACGAGGAGGGGGACATCCTGGGCAGGCGGCTTGCGGAGCTCGTCATCCACTGCGGCGCCGAGACCTATACGGATACCCATTGGGAGGATTACTGAGTGGCGAAGAGTGTGAGCGTCGAGAGCCAGGCGGTGCTGGAGTTCCTCCAGGTCCATCGGGATTTTTTCCTGGACCACCCGGAACTGCTCCTGGATCTCAACATACCCCACGTGGGGCGGGGCGAAAGCGTGTCCCTGATCGAGCGCCAGGTGGAAGTGCTGCGCGGCCGTTGCGCGCAGCTGGAAAACCAGTTGCAGGATCTCCTGGAAGTGGCGCGGGAGAACGAGCGCCTGAGCGAGCGCATGCACCATTTCGCCCAGGGGCTGCTGGAAGCCGAGGACCTGGACGCCGTGCTGGATGCCATTCTCGCCCGTCTGTCCGAGGATTTCCGGGTCGAACACATCGCCCTGCGCCTGCGCCAGCCGGACTGGATGAGCGATGCCGAGCGGCCGGAGTGGGTGGCCCGGGCGACGCTGCAGCCCTTCCTCGATCTGCTGCCCATGGCGCGGCCCAAGGTGGGGGTGGAGCTGGACGCGGCGCACAAGGAGGTGCTCTTCGGCCGTGCCGCCGGCATGGTCCGCTCCGTGGCCCTGCTGCCGCTGCATGCCGGCGATACCTTCGGCCTCATCGCCCTCGGCAGCCGCGATCCCGAGCGCTACGAGGCGCGGGCCGGCACCCTGATCCTCGGCCGCCTCGGTGAGCTGGCCACCGCCGCGCTCGGCAAATGGATGCAGCGGCGCCGCTAGCGGCCGAGATCCGGGCCTACCTGGCCCATCTGGCGGCGGCGCGGCGGCACGCGCCCGCCACGCTGCGGGCCTATGCCGCCGATCTCAACCTGTGGCAGCGGCACATGGCCGGGTTGGGGGTGGGCGAGGCCGGTGCGGTGCTGCCCAGCCACCTGCGCCACTTCGTCGGCGCCCAGCACCGCAACGGCGCCGCTCCCAGCGCCATCCGCCGCCGCCTGGCCGCGGTGCGCAGCTTCTACCGTTTTCTCCTGCGCGAGGGTCGTGCCGCCAGCAATCCCGCCCTCGACATCCCCGCGCCCAAGGGCGACCGCCCGCTACCCAAGGCCCTCAGCGTGGATCAGTCCGCCACGCTGATGGGCGTCGACGGCGACGGTTTCCTGGATCGCCGCGACCGCGCCATGCTGGAAGTCTTCTACGGCTCCGGGCTGCGCCTGGCGGAACTGGTCGGCCTCGATCTCAACGATCTGGATCTGGCCGAAGGGTTGGTGCGCGTCACCGGCAAGGGCAGCAAGACGCGGGTGGTGCCCCTGGGCAGCCAAGCCATCGCCGCCGTCCGCGCCTATCTGCCCCTGCGCGCCCAGCGCGCGCCCGCCGCCGAGCCGGCGCTCTTCGTCAGCGGGCGCGGCCGGCGCCTGGGCAGCCGGGCGGTGGAGCTGCGGGTGGGCCGGCGCGCCCGCGAGCAGGGCCTGGGCGTGCCGGTGCACCCGCACATGCTGCGCCACAGCGCCGCCAGCCATCTGCTGGAATCCGCCTCCGACCTGCGCGCGGTGCAGGATTTCCTCGGCCACGCCAACATCGGCACCACGCAGATCTACACCCATCTGGACTTCCAGCATCTGGCCAAGGTCTATGACCAGGCCCATCCGCGGGCACGGCGCCGCAAGAGCGAACCGGAAGGCTGAATCCGGTTCTAAGCAGATAATGTGCTTCGAATCGAAAGGAGTCCGCGCATGCGTTTCCTGCTGCTCGGGGCGGTGACGGCCGCCGCGGACGTCATCGGCTCCAGTGCCAAGTACCAAGCCTGGAAACGCCGCGAGGCGGCCCGTCTGCAGGCCGCCAGCCAGATGGCGCAGACCGCGCTCGGCCCGGTGGAATACGCGACGGTGGGGGAGGGGCCGGCGGTATTGGTGATCCATGGCGCCAGCGGCGGCTACGATCAGGGCATGGTGGCGGCCAGGCTGATGGACGGCCACGGCCTGCGCCTCATCGCCCCTTCGCGGCCCGGCTACCTGCGCACGCCGCTGAGCGTGGGCGACACCCCGGCCCGGCAGGCCGACGCCCTGGCGGCCCTGCTCGACGCGCTGCAGATCCGGACGGCGGCGGTGGCCGGCATCTCCGCCGGCGGCCCGACGGCGCTGCAGTTCGCCCTGCGCCACCCGGCGCGCTGCCGCGGCCTGGTGATGATGGCGGCGGTCAGCCGGCGCGCCGACTTCCTGCCGCGCCTGGAGACGCCGGCCTGCCAGCTGGCCTTTTGCGAACCGCTCATGAACGCCGTGCCCTATCTGGTGGCGCGCTGGCCGGCGCTGCTGCCGCCCATGCTGAGCGCCAACGATCCCAAGCTGCGGACCGAATTGATCCGCGATCCGGACAAATTCGAAAGCATCCTGAGCTTCATCCGCTGCGGGCGCATGATGGAGTCGCGCAAGGCCGGCATCCGCAACGACGTGGCGCAGATCGCCAGGCTGCCCGAGCTGCCGCTGGAGTCCGTCGCCGTACCCACCCTGGTGCTGCACGGCACCGCCGACACGGTGGTGCCCTTCGACCATGCCGAGCACGTGGCCGCCCGGGTGCCCGGCGCTCGGCTGCTGCCCATCGCCGGTGGCGAGCACCTGTTCTTCGCCTCCCATCCGGAAGTGTATCTGCCGCCGTTGCTGGATTTCCTCCAGTCGCTGCCGGGGACGAGCCACTGACGCAGCCGCGTGGGTGTCCTGGCCGGAGCGGCCATCGCCGGCAAGCCTTCGATCGCCGTGTCGCTTGCGGCAAAATCGCGGGTTCGGCCGCCTTGGCAGCGGCGCGGATCCTGTGCCACTATGAGGCTTCCCCCTTGCTGCCCCAATCGAGGAGATGACGATGGCGACGGAATGGACTGCTCCCATGCACGGTACAACGATCCTGTCGGTGCGCCGCGGCGACCAGGTGGTGATCGGCGGCGACGGCCAGGTGACCTTGGGCAATACCGTCATGAAGTCCAACGCCCGCAAGGTGCGCCGCCTGTATCACGATCGCGTGTTGGCCGGCTTTGCCGGCGCCACCGCGGACGCCTTCACCCTCTTCGAGCGCTTCGAGGGCAAGCTCGAGCAGTACCGCGGCCATCTAACCCGCGCCGCCGTGGAACTGGCCAAGGACTGGCGCACCGACCGCATGCTGCGCCGCCTGGAAGCCCTGCTGGCGGTGGCGGACCGCGAGGCCTCGCTGATCATCACCGGCAACGGCGACGTGCTGGAGCCGGAAATGGGCATCATCGCCATCGGTTCCGGCGGTCCCTATGCCCAGGCCGCCGCCCGCGCCCTGGTGGAGAACACCGACCTGCCGGCGCGCACCATCGTCGAGCAGGGCTTGAAAATCGCCGCCGACATCTGCATCTATTCCAATCAGAACCACACCATCGAAGAGCTGTGAGTGCCGGGCACCGAGTGGCAAGGCATCCAGCCTCATCACGCCTGATTTGAGAACTCGAACATGTCCGAAATGACCCCCCGTGAAATCGTCCAGGAGCTGGACAAGTACATCGTCGGCCAGGCGGAGGCCAAGCGCGCCGTGGCCATCGCCCTGCGCAACCGCTGGCGCCGCAGCCAGGTGGCGGCCGGCCTGCGTGAGGAGATCACGCCCAAGAATATCCTCATGATCGGTCCCACCGGCGTGGGCAAGACCGAGATCGCCCGCCGTCTGGCCAGCCTGGCCCGCGCGCCCTTCATCAAGGTGGAGGCGACCAAGTTCACGGAGGTGGGCTACGTGGGCCGGGACGTGGAATCCATCATCCGCGATCTGGTGGAGCTGGCCATCAACATGACCCGCGCCGAGGAGACCGGCCGGGTGCGGCAGCGTGCCGAGGAGCTGGCCGAGGAGCGGGTGCTGGACATCCTGCTGCCCGGTCCGCGCGATGCCTTCACGCCGCGCGCCGACGACGGCACCCGCCAGAAATTCCGCAAGATGCTGCGCGAAGGCCAGCTGAACGACAAGGAGATCGAAGTCGAGCTGCAGGCGCCCAAGGTGGGGGTGGAGATCATGGCCCCGCCCGGCATGGAGGAGATGACCAGCCAGCTCCAGGAGATGTTCTCCAACCTGGGCGGCCCGCGCCGCACCAAGAGCCGCACCGTCACCGTCCGTGAGGCCCTGCGCCTGCTCACCGAGGAGGAGGCGGGCAAGCTCGTCAACGATGAGGAGATCAAGGCGCGCGCCGTGGAGCGGGTGCAGTCGAGCGGCATCGTCTTCATCGACGAGATCGACAAGGTGGCGAGCCGCAGCGGCGAAGGCCGGGGGCCGGACGTGTCGCGCGAGGGCGTGCAGCGCGATCTCCTGCCGCTGGTGGAGGGCAGCACGGTCAGCACCAAGTACGGCGCGGTGAAGACCGATCACATCCTGTTCATCGCCAGCGGCGCCTTCCATCTGTCCAAGCCATCGGACCTCATTCCCGAGCTGCAGGGCCGCCTGCCCATCCGCGTGGAGCTCAAGTCCCTGGACGTGGAGGATCTGGTGCGCATCCTGACCGAGCCGGAAACGGCGCTGACCCGCCAGTACCAGGCCCTGCTGGCCACCGAGGGCGTGGACATCGAATTCACCGAGGACGGCGTGCGCCGCATCGCCGAGATCGCCCAGCAGGTGAACGAGCGGGTGGAGAACATCGGCGCCCGGCGGCTGCACACGGTCATGGAACGGCTGCTGGAGGAGATCTCCTTCGACGCGCCGGACAAGAGCGGCGGCCGGGTGGCGATCGACGCCCCGTACGTGCAGGCACACCTGGGCGATCTGGTGCAGGATCTGGATTTGTCGCGGTATATTCTTTGAGGGCTGAGGCTGGCCGGCCTCGCAAGCCCGGCATGCCGGCCAGCGGCGTGCCAGGTTTTGCAGGCGCGGGCTGGCCCGCGATCCCAGGGCGGCCGGCGTAGTGGATCGCGAGCCAGCCCGCTCCTACAGCCTTGGGCGACCGCACGGCCCAAGCTCGCTGCCGGGGATCATGCCGGGGGGCCTCCGCCTGCCCGGTGGGAGGGGGTATTCCGGGCGGCTGCGATGCCGTGCCCAATCCTGGCGGGCCGGCAGCTTAGGCTGTAGGAGCGGGCTTGCCCGCGATTCGGTGGAGGCTGATGCAGCCGATCGCGGCCAGCCCGCTCCTACAGCCGGCGGCTGCGGTGCGCTCCACCTCAAACCCGTTGGGCTGAACCCAATCCAGCCCAAGCTGTGCCTTGCCCCGAACCCCCCACACTAGCGACCTACTGCCCACCCGATTCCACCTTGCCATTCTGGCTGACCAAGTAGTCCGCCAGCGCCTGGATCTGCCCATCGGGGATGGGGCAGCCATAGGCTTTTTTCATTTTGGTCACTTCCGCCTCCCACTGGGTGCGCGTGAGGGGTGGTTGCGTGTAGACGTAGTCGGCGGCATGGCACATGAGGCAATAGGTCCGGGCCAGGTCCTCATGGGGACCGGATCGGTAGTGGCTGTAGTCCTTGGGCAGGTCGATGCTTACGACGGTGCGGTGTTCGACGGCCAGGGCGGCGCCGCCGAGCAGCAGCGCCCCCAGGACGGCGGCAAGCAGGGTCAGCGTATGGCGGGACATGATCTCCTCCCCTCAGACGGCGCGTACGCGCACGGTTTCGATGGCGTTGCGCAGGTAGCCGCCGGGATTCCAGGGCCCACTGGCGGGCTGGGTCTCGCCGCGCTGGTTTTCGGCTTGGCACTGGAGCGTGTAGTCCCGGCCCGCTTGCGGCGTGAAGCGCACCTCCCAGGGGCGGAAGCTGTAATTGCCGTAGTCGCGGCCCAGGGTGGCGTCCTCCCAGCGGCGGCCGCCGTCGCTGGAGAAGCGCACCCGGCGGATGCCGAAGCCGCCGTCGAAGGCGATGCCGCGCACCACCACGGGCTGGCCGGCGCGCACGACAGCACCGTCGGCGAGGCTGGTGATGAAAGAGCGCACCGTCATGCGGTTGATGGGCACGGTGGGGAAGTCCTTCTGACCCGGCTCCACGCCGCCGGAGGGGGTGGCGGGGATGCGGTAGGCCGTCTTCATCCAGAAATTCTGGTCTTCGTGGTTGATGACCTCGATGTCGTCCAGCATCTTGACCCAGTAGGTGGCATACCAGCCGGGGACCACCAGGCGCAGGGGGAAGCCGTTCAGCAGCGGCAGCGGCTCGCCGTTCATTTCGTAGGCCAGCAGCACGTCCGGCCCGAGGGCGACGTCCAGATCAAGGGCCTTGATGAAGTCCGGCGTCACTTCCATCACTCCACGATCCAGCCCGTTCAAGCGCACCTGCACGGCGTTGGGCTCGAGACCCGCCCGTTGCAGCACGTCGCGCAGGCGCACGCCCTTCCAGCGGGCATTGCCCATGGCGCCGTTGCCCCACTGGCCGCCGGGGACGCGGGGCATGAAAAAGCCGCGCGAATTGCCGGAGCACTGGTTGACTGCGATCAGTTCGACGGGCTCGAAGTCCCGCTGCAGGTCATGCAAGCTCAGGCTGAGCCGTCGCTTGACCCTGCCGTGGACCCGCACGCGGAAGCTGCGCGCATCCACTTGGGTAGGCACCCTGGCCAGATGCCAGCGCACGAAGAAGGCGTCGTTGGGGGTGAGAATGCCATCGTTGAAGACGTGGAAGGGGGTTTCCAGCTGTACCGGCCGCGAGGTCAGCAGCATGAGTGGGCGCTTTTGCGGGTAGCTCACCAGGGGCCGATGGCCGTTGGCGAAGGGCAGGTCGACCGCTTCTTGCGCCAAGCCCGCCGGCAACCGCCCCAGGAGGCTCAAACCGCCGAGCGCGGCGCCGAGGCGAAGGAAATCCCGCCGGGAATGCCGGACAGGGCCGCTGGGATCTTCCGGTGTCATCAAAGCCTCCTCTGGTGTGCTGGCCGGGTGTATGCAGAGTCTAACCCCGATGTGTCGAAACGCAAATGCCGCGCCGTCCGGCGTGATGCATCGGCATGGCTCGCGTGCTATCTTTAGCAGGCACTCGATCCATCGACGCAAACCAAATACATCATGACCCCCAAGACCGCGCACCAGAAAGCCGCCATCCTCACGGAAGCCCTGCCCTACATCCAGCGCTTCCACGGCAAGACCATCGTCATCAAGTACGGCGGCAACGCCATGACCGAGGAGCATCTGAAGACCCGCTTCGCCCGCGACGTGGTGCTGATGAAGCTGGTGGGCATGAACCCGGTGGTGGTGCACGGCGGCGGGCCGCAGATCGGCGCGACGCTGGCGCGCATGGGGGTGAGCACGGAGTTCGTGCAGGGCATGCGGGTGACCGATCAGGAAACGATGCAGGTGGTGGAGATGGTCCTGGGCGGGTTGGTGAACAAGGAGATCGTCAACCTGATCAATCAGGCCGGCGGCTGCGCCGTGGGCCTGACCGGCAAGGACGGCGGGCTGATCCAGGCGCGCAAGCTGCTGGTGCGCAACGCCGCGAGCGAGAGCCCCGACGATCTGCTGGACGTGGGCCTGGTCGGCGAGGTGGAGCGCGTCAATCCCGCCCTGCTGCAGATCCTGGAGCGGCAGGACATCATCCCGGTGATCGCCCCCATCGGCGTGGGGCCCGACGGCCAGACCTACAACATCAACGCCGATCTGGTGGCGGGCAAGCTGGCCGAGACCCTGCACGCCGAGAAGTTCATCCTGATGACCAACGTCGCCGGCGTGCTGGACAAATCCGGCGAGCTGCTCACCGGCCTGACGCCGGGCCGCGTGCAGGACCTGATTGCCGACGGCACCATCTACGGCGGCATGCTGCCCAAGCTGGCCTGCTGCCTGTCGGCGGTGAGCAACGGCGTCAAGACCGCCCACATCATCGACGGCCGGGTGGAACACGCATTGCTGCTGGAAATCTTCACCGATGAGGGCGTGGGGACGCTGATCAGCGGCGAATGACGCCGCCGGTGGACTCCTTCCGCTTTTCCAAGCACCTTCGAGGAGGTCTCATGCAACTGGAGCAAAGCCTGCGGCAGTACTTCGACAATACGCGCCTGATCGCCGAGCTGTGCGAGCGCGGCGGCTGGCCTGACACGCGCGAGCTGGTGCTGGACCTGGAGCGGGTGGAGGAGCGGGAAGGACATCTGGACGTGGACTGCCAAGTGCGCTTCGAGGAGATCCTGATGCTCGGCTGTGGCGGCGTGGGCAAGCGCATCCCGCGCGAGGGCCGCTTCCACCTGCGCCTGGACGCCCGCGACGGCCGGGTGGAGGACGCCTGGCTGCGCTGACCCGGGCCCGACCGATGCGGCCCCGGCCGGCTGGCCGCGGCTTGCGCTCCCGCGGCCAGCGGCGCGGGCCCGTTTACCTATTCGATCTGGACAACACCCTCTTCAACGCCAACCTGCACGTCTTTCCGCGCATGAACCGGCACATCAACGCCTATCTCATGCGCCACCTGGCGCTGGAGGAGGCCGAGGCGGATCGCCTGCGACGCCACTACTGGCGCCGCTACGGCACCACCCTGCACGGCCTGATGGCCCTGCACGAAGTGGATCCGCTGCATTACCTGCACAGCATCCATCCCGAAGATCTGGTGCTGGAAGTGCGGCCGGACGTGCACCTGCGCCGTCTGCTGCTGGCCCTGCCGGGGCGCAAGTTCGTCTTCACCAACAGCCTGCGCGCCCACGCCGAGCGGGTGCTGGCCCGCCTGGGGGTGGAAGATCTTTTCGAGGACGTTTTCGACGTGGTGGCCACGGGCCTGCGGCCCAAGCCCGACCCGCTCGCCTACCGCCGCATCCTGCGCCGCATCGGCGTGCCCGCGCGCGCCTGCGTCATGGTCGAGGACACCCTGGCCAATCTGGCCACCGCCAAGCGCCTGGGCATGGCCACCATCTACATCCAGCCGCGCCGCCTGCGCCGCTCCCGCTGCGTGGACCGGCATTGCCGCAGCATCTATCAGCTCGGACAGCGTATCTGACTCCTGTGTTTTGACTGATGTGCCGCTCGTGCTAAGTTGTGGGCTTCATGACAATACGGGAGGACGAGCATGCGGGACTTCAGGCCGAGGGGCGGAGCGGCGATCCTGGCGGCGGCCGTGCTGCTGGCCGGCACCGCCCGTGCGGACACCGGCACGGTGATCCGCGCCAACAACTATTTCGGCATCGGCGCCGGCGTCACCCACCTGGGCTACGGCGAGACCCTGGCGGGCCAGCCCGGCTATCTGGACACGGAAAACGGCAATCTGCCCACCGTGAAGTTCGAGCTCGGCAGCATGCGGGATGCCCTCGGCGTCTCCAACCTTTATGAGCACATCGAGCTGTCCTACGCCAACGGGCAGACCACCTACAATGGCGCCGTGACCAACCTGCTCACCGGCGCCAGCTTTCCCGTCACCAACCAGTCCGATGCCGAGATCCTGGCCGGGCGGGTGGCCCTCGGCAAGGGCTTCGTGCTGGCCGAGGGCCTGATGCTGACCCCGCACCTGGACCTCGGCGGGCGCTACTGGCGGCGCAACCTGAACGGCGGCGACCCGCCCGGCTACGAGGAACTCTACAGCCACTGGTTCTACGGCGCCGGCCTGAAGGCGGACTACTCGCCCGTGCCGCGCCTGACCCTGAGCGTGGACGGCGCGGTGCGCCGCAACTTCGAGTCGCGCATGGAGGCCAGCATCGAGGAGGATCCCTTCAAGCTGGGCAACCGCGGCAACTATTTCCTGAGCGGCCGCGTCGATTACCGCCTGCCCGGCGGCGTCAGTCTCTTCGCCGAAACTGCGCTGGAGCGCTTCAAGTACGGCCGCTCGTCCGTCCACGCGTCCGGCTTTTTCGAGCCGGACAGCAGCACCAACCAGATCACCTATCTGGGCGGAGTGGCCTTCGGGTTCTAAAAACCCTGTCCGGTTCGCAGGAGAGGGCTTGCCGTGGTCCACGGGCGGCCGGTACGGTTATCGCGGGCAAGCCCGCTCCTACGACTCGTGCCGGACGTCGCAGGCGCGGGCTGGGCTGCGCAGGGGGTGCCGATCGCAATGAGGGCACGGGCAGTCCCGCGCCTGCAGCCGGCGGTGCGCGGCCATCGTGCCGCGCGGCATGACGGCACACTTGCTCCGGCCTGCAAGCCGCAGCCATCATGGCGGGGTTGCTGGTGGCAGGCACATTGCGTTCGTGCGCTGCCACCGGGTTCAGTACCGTGTTGATCCTATTTTTGTCAAACAGAGGAAAAGCGATATGAAAAACAACAAGTGGTTGGGTGTGCTTGCCATCGTGGGTGGCGTGCTGTGGGCTGCGGAGGCCAGCGCGGCGGGTTTCGACGGGCCGTACATCGGCGCCAAGCTTGGCGCGAACGTGATCAAGTTCGAGGAGGCGGGGCTGGGCGACGATACGCGGACGGCGCCCACGTTCGGCCTGGAGCTCGGCTACAACCGGAATTTCGGCGGCCCGGTGCTGGGCGCCAACCTCTTTGCCGATTTCAGCGGCAAGAAGACCTACACGCTGACCGAGCCCGACGGCACTCGGCATGACATCCGTTTCGGCAGCAACGCCTACGGCGTGGACGGCAAGCTCGGCTACGCCCTGGGGCACGTGATGCCGTTCGCCAAGTTGGGCGTCGCCTGGGTCAAGCACACCGGGGATCTGCACGGCACCAAGGCCGCTTTCCACGGCGGGGCGGGCCTAGAGTACGAAATAACCGAGACCATCGCTCTGAGCGGCGAGTGGGCACGTGTCCAGGTCGAGGAGGATCTGCACAAGACCACGGAAAACGCCTTCACCCTGGGCGTTAACTACGCGTTCTGAAACGGACGGCCCGGCGCCTGCATCGGCGCCGGGCCGCTGCTTTTTACCCCGCCCCGATCTCCCAGGCCAGCATGAAGCTGGCCGCGATCATCAGCAGCAATCCCAGCAGGAAAATCACGTCCGCGTAGCGGGTCAGCGGCAACGGGCCGCGTTCCGTCCGCAGCGCCAGGTAGGACAGGGAGCCGCTCACCAGAAAGAGCACGCTGTCGACGGCCATGAGCTCGTCGATCAGGGTGTTGATGCGGGCGGCGGCGCCGAAGACCTTGACCAGCGTGATCACTGTGATGCACACGCCCACCATCGCCACCGACGCGGCGAGGATGTGGCCGCAAACCTTGTCGCTGCTCATGGGACCTCCTTGCCATGGAAGTGCGTCCATGCGCCAGCAGGCATGGGCGGACAGATCAACAAAAATGGGGGCTCTGTTGAATTTCAAGTGGGTTGCCGGGCATGAGGGTTGATCACTGCGAAGTCGAGCTTGCCGGCGATCAGGAAGATGACGGTTCTGATAGTGGTGAAGCGGGTGAAGCCGCGAGCGCGGCGCTTGGCGGACTGAAACAGGCCGTTGAGCGCTTCGAGGAAGCCGTTGGTCTGGCGGGTCTGGGCCCAGGCGACGATGCCCTCGAGGTGGCGACGGACCATGGCGGCGACCTCCTTCATGGGTTCGACCTTGGAACGCATGACGCAGGTGCACCAGTGCTTGAGCATGT
>NZ_AUIS01000022.1 GCF_000423825.1 Thermithiobacillus tepidarius DSM 3134 | reverse complement strand
TCGGTTGACCGCCGCACAGGCGGCTTAGAAGTATCGGGAAGGGGCCAAGGCGTACATCACCAAGTTGACCGCCGCACAGGCGGCTTACAGTGACAGCGGGATGCCGGCTCCGCTGTCATCATTGTGATGAGATAATATGCACGGTAACCATCTTTGGTCACGCATCGCTAAGCAAATAGCTAGTGATTACTTTTGCTTCTAAGCCAATCGAGCTGAAGTCGACACACTTTAATACCAATCACTTAAAACCATCACGTACTTCAATTACGCCCATCCAAATGCCCATACGCCGGCAACGTCATCAACCGCGCATCCTCCACCGCCCCGCCCACCGTGAAGTGGTACAGATCCTGGAAAGTGTCATCCTGCAGCCCCAACAGCCGGTGCATCTCGTCGTCGAAGAAGCAGCCGATGCCGGTGCCGCGCACGCCGTGGGCTTCGGCTTGCAGGTAGAGGGTCTGGCCGATGGCGCCGGCTTCCCAGAAAAGGCGGCGGTACCACCAGGCGCCTTGCGCCAGAGTGCTGCGGAATTCGGCGAGCAGGGCCAGGGAGAAGGCGGAATCGGCGGCGATGTCCTGGTGGCAGGCGATGAGGCGGGCGGCGGCGCGCAGGTCCATGGGCAGGAGCAGCCGGAGGGGAATGTGGGCGGGGCAGCCGGGCACGCTGTCCCAGAGCCACTCGGGGCGCATGGCGGCGCGCAGGGCGTCCTCGGCCCCGTTCGCGCGCGGCAGGCAGTATAGACCGGGGGCGAGGCCGTGGACGCGGTGGACGAAGAGCAGGCCGTGCACGCGCGGGCGCCAGGGCAGCGCGTCCAGGGGCGGCACGCCGGGGCGCGGCAGCAGGGCGTCGAGCATCGCGAAGAAGTCGGCGGCAGGCAGGTGGGTGTGGCCGTCGAAGTCCACGGCGCTGCGCCGCTGGCGGATCACTTGGGCGGCGCGCATGTCCTTGGGCGGGGGCGCCAGCGGCGGCAAGACGGGGGCCGGCCCACCCTGCCCGTCCGCCATGCGCACTCCGCCCGGCGCGCGGGCGGCGGCTTCGGCGTCGTCGATGGCCGGCCAGTGCCGGTGGGAGGGGCTCAGGCGGTTGGCCCGGCCGGCCCAGGATGCCCCCGCCAGCGCTTCCAGCAGCGGCGCCGGGGCGGGGGTGTGCGCCGGTGGGCCGATCCACAGCAGCAGGTCGGGCGCTTCGGGCTCCGCTTCGGCGTAGTCGACGCGCCGGTCCAGGCCCAGCAGCGCGGCGATGTCCGCGTCGCCCCAGCCGTCCAGCACTTGGCCTTGCCAGCCCAGGGCCGCGGCGGCGTAGCGCAGGGCGGCGACGGCATGGCCGACGTCATGCTGGCAGTAGCGGTAGGCGCGCTCGCCGTATTTCCAGGCCTCGCGCCAATGGATGGAGGACAAGCCGACGATCGCGCCCGCCCCCGGCCAGGCCCGCGCCCAGGGCTCGGCCGGAGGCGCGGCCCGCCGTTCCAGCGCGTGGTCGCAGCTGAGGTAGTGGTACACCCCGCCGGCGAGATCCGGCAGCGCCGGGCAGACCAGGTAGCCTTCGGTGGGGTGGAGATTGCCGCTGGAGGGGTTGCAGCGCAGGGCCCATTTGGTGTGGCCGAGGGCCTTCCAGGCGGACAGGCCGAGCGCCAGTTCGAAGAGCAGGCCCACGTGCGTGCGGTCGAGCGGCCGGGCCGCCACGGCGGCGGGCCGTTGCAGGGCGGCGAAGGGGATGTCCAGGGCGTCGGCCCGCAGCGGCAAGGCGATGCGCTCGGCGCCGGCATAGCGGCGGAAGGGGTCCGGCTGCTGCGCCCAGTCGAGCCCGCCCGGCCCGGCGGCGAAGCGGTTCACATGGTGTTTGCTGCGCGCGTGGTAGGCGCGGATTTGCTGGATGGCGGGGTTCATGGAAGTCCTTCAGGGCTGGGAGCCTGCAGGAGTACGCAGCCTTCACCCGATTTGGTGAAAGCGTCGGCGGACACGCGCGTATCGCGGGCCAGCCCGCTCCTGCGGAGTCTTAGCGCCAGACGGCGAGGCTGTCCTTGACCAGGGATTTCATGCCGAAGCCGCCGTTGGCCCGCGGCCGGTAGCCGCCGGCGCGGGCGAAGCGGGCCAGGCGCGCGAGGCGGGCGGCGACGCCGGCGCCCGGCTCGTGGATGGCGGCCCGCCCGGCGTAGATGTCCGCCAGCCGTCCGTAGTAGGCGGCGCCGTCCCGCAGGCGCGCCTGCCAGGTGCCCCGATAGGCGCCGGCCAGGTCATGCAGCAGCTCCGTGTAGCGCCGGCCCAGCTCCGCGAAGCGCCGGTAATCAGCATAGCCGCTGCGCAGGCCGTTGCCAAGGCGCTTGGCGGCGCTGCCTTCCTGCACGCCGGACACGTTGCCGCCGTGCTGGCGATAGGCCACCAGCGGCTTGGGCAGCAGGACCGTGCGCCCCAGGACATTGGCCAGGAACTGCACCCAGACGTCGTGATACATGCCGTCCGGATTGTGCTGATCCGGCGGCCGCCGGCTCCAGTCGACCTCATGCGCCAGCGCGCGGTCGAAGACCATGCTCATGCCCTTGGCCGCATACCAGGGCGGCATCTGCAGCGGCTCCAGGACGGCCGGCTCGTCGCCCTGCGGGCGCATGTCCCAGAGCGGATTGAGCGCTTCGTCCACCACCGTGGCGCCGTGCAGGAGCAGCAGCACGTCCGGTTCCGCGGCCAGGGCGGCGGCGCAGCGGGCGAGCTTGTCCTCGCGCCAGACGTCGTCCTGGTCGCAAAAGGCGACGTAGCGGCCCTCGCAGAGCCGCGCCGCCCGGTGAAAGTTGTCGATCACGCCCAGATTGCGCTCGTTGCGGTAGACGCGTACCGGAAAAGGCGCGCGCTCGGCGAAACGGGGCAGGAGCTCCACGGTACGGTCCGTGGAGCCGTCGTCGCAGACCACCACTTCGTGCGGGCGCAGAGTCTGGCGGGCCAGGCTGTCCAGTTGCTCCGGCAGGAAGCGCTCGCCGTTGTAGGTGCACAGGGCTACGGAAATCCGCATCAAGCCTCCTCGTCTCCCTTCGGAGACAGCAGTGTGCCTAGTGGGCGCGGCCGAGCATGATGAAAGCCGTGTCCTTCAGCAGCGAACGCGCGCCCAGCCCGCCGCGGTCGCGGGCGCCGTAGCCGCCGCTGCCGGCCAGGCGCAGCAGACGCGCCGCCTTGTGCGCGGCGCCCAGGTCGGGCCGGTACAGCTCGGCGCGCGCGGCCAGCCGCCGCCACATGTCCCGGTACGCCGCCGCTCCCTCCAGGAAGCGCTCTCCCAGCGGGCCGGGGTGCTGCCGTGCCAGGCCCTCCATGCTCGCCACGTAGCACGCAGCCACGTCCGCCAGCCACTGCTGCTGCGCATAGCCGGCCGTCAGAGCGCGCTGCAGCGCGACTTTGCCGCTCGCCGCCGGCGCGCCGGTGTCGTTGGTGTCGTGCTGGCGATAGCGGACCAGCGGCTCCGGCAGGTAGGCGATCTTGCCGAGCATGTTGGCCAGGACGTAGATCCAGCCGTCATGCCCCATGGGCGGCGCGTCCTTGTTGTGGCGGTCCGGCGGGCGGCCGTGCCAGTCGATGCGCTGCACCAGCCAGGCGGCAAAGACCATGGATATGCCGAAGGCGGTGAACCAGAGCGGGCTGGCCAGCCGCGCCCGCACCCCCGGCTTCGGCACCGCCATGATGCGCCCCAGGGGCTGCAATTGGCTGTCCACCACTTCGGCCGGATGCATTACCAGCAGCACGTCGGGATCGGCGAAGGCGGCGGCGCAGCGGGCGAGCTTGTCCTCGCGCCAGACGTCGTCCTGGTCGCAAAAGGCGACGTAGTCGCCGCGGCACAGGCTGGCGGCCTGGAAGAAATTGTCCACCGGGCCCAGATTGCAGGCGTTGCGGTGAATCTGCACCGGAAAGGGCGCGCGCTCGGCGAAGCGGGTCAGAATGTCGAGGGTGCGATCGCTGGAGCCGTCGTCGCAGACCACCAGCTCGTCGGGAAGGCGCGTCTGGCAGGCCAGGCTGTCCAGTTGCGCTTGCAGGAAGCGTTCACCATTGTAGGTACACAGCGCTACCGAGATTTGCATGCGAAACCTCTGGCATTCCTGTCGGAAAAATGCCAGCGGCTCCGTCTGCTGTGCAGCCGAACTGGATTCGCGGCGGCCGGTCGTCCTGCTAGAGATCGGCCCGATGCGGAGCCGCGGCGTTGGTGGATACTGCGTCGAGGGTACAGCCTTCCAGCAGGCCGCGATACAGACCAAGGTAGCGGTGGGCCTGCTGCCGCAGGGTGAATTCGGCCTCGGCCAGAGCGCGGCCCTGCTCGCCCAGGCGGGTGCGCAGGCGGTCATCCTCCAGCAACTGCACGATGCCCGCGCGCAGGTCGTCGGCATTTTCCGGCTCCGCCAGGTAGCCGGTGACGCCGGGACGCACCAAATCCGGCACGCCACCCACCCGGAACGACACCATGGGCGTGCCGCAGGCCATGCTCTCCAGCAGGACCAGGCCGAAACTCTCGGCCCGGGTGGGCGAGACGAAGACATCGGCGGCCGAGTAGGCGATGGCCTTCAGATGATCGCTGACCACGTAGCCCAGGTTCAGCACCGGAATGCCGACCATCTGCGCCATTTCCTCGCCGCCGTTGCCGATGGTCAGCAGCACCATCTCCGACTTCAGGGCGGCCGGCAGACCTATCAGCGCCTTCAGCAGCAGATCCGCGCCCTTGGGCACGCCGCGGCCGTCGGAATGGGACAGCCGCAGGTTCACCGCCGCGAACATCAGCACCTTCTTGTCGGGGGGCAGGCCGAGCGCCGACCGGCAGTGCGCGGGATCGAGCGGCTGGTAGACGGCCGTGTCCACGCCGTGGGGGATGTGATGCACCGGAAAGCGGCCGAGCATGCTCTTCCTGGCCTGCTCGGCCATCCAGGTGCTCGGGGCGACCACGGTCAGGTTGGAACGGCGGTAGGTCCAGTCCTTGAGCTTCCAGTGCAGGCGCGTGGTGTCGCGCGCCACCCGCGGGTTGATGTCCAGATGCGGACAGTCGCCGCAGCCGGTCTGCCAGCGCGTGCACTCGTAGCTGGCGGCACAGTGGCCGGTGAAGGCCCACATGTCATGCATCACCCAGACGCCCGGCTTGTCCGCCGTCAGGGACGGCAGCGACAGGTACGACAGCGTGCCGCTGTGGATGCCGTGGAAGGTCACCACGTCGGCCGCTTCGTAGAAGGGATGCTGCTTGATCTTGAAGGTGCTGATCCGGGCGAAATCCCTGAGCCCCACCTTGGCCGCCAGGATCTCCAGCGGCAGCTCGGCGACCCGCCAGCGCGGCATCTTGGCGGTGGTCGGGTCTTCCGTGCTCCTGCCCCGGCTCAGGATCTTGGAATCCGCGCCGGCCTGACGCATGGCATGATGCAGGCGATAGGTGGCGATCCCGGTGCCGCCGCAGCCCAGGTAATCGTTCAGGCCGATATGGAGTACCCGCATGCATCCTCCCCATGAAGCCACCGGCAGTCCACGTTTGCCGCTGCTCGCCATCCGATCTTTTTTAATTGTTGTGGGTGGACACTGCGCTGGGCAGTGACCAAGGCCCGGGACGGGGGGCGGCCGACAGTATTACCGGTCTGCAAAATATATGAATTATGCGGCTCGGCGAGGAGAGGCTTTGGTCTGAAGATCCGGCTGGAAAGCTTACAGGGCCTTGACCTGGCGCGCGCCGCAGCGGTCGCAGCGCAGCCGGGTCACCAGCCGGCCCTGCTTGACGTCGAAGACCTGGGCCTGATCCACCACCCAGTGATGAAAGCCGCTGCGGCACAGGGTCTTGCCCTGGTGCCGCTGGCCGGCCTTGGGGAACTTGACGACCTGGCTCACGGCCCGGCTACTGGCTGGGCGGCACGTAGCCTTCCGGCGTGGCGCCGCCGGCGCCGAAGAAGTAGTCCTCCATCTGCTTTTCCAGGAATTGCCGCGCCTTGGGATCGATGGGCGAGAGCCGGTACTCGTTGATGAGCATGGTCTGGTGCTTGAGCCAGCCCTGCCACGCCTCCTTGGAGACGTTCTGCCAGATGCGCTTGCCCAGTTCGCCCGGATAGGGCGGCACCGCCAGGCCCTCGGCCTCGCGCCCCAGCTTCACACAATGGACCATTCTCGTCATAAGCGCTCCTTAGGTTGGGTATGGTGAGCCGATCTGCGCTCCGAAAAGCGTCATTTTACCCGAACATTTCACTCAAGAATACGCACCCAGCCTAGCCCGGCGGCGCCCCGGCGAGCTGCTGCAGGATGCGCTGGGTGGGCCGCGCCAGCCCGCGCCGGCCCGGCTGCGCCGGCGCCACCCACAGCCAATCCGCGCTGTCCCGCACGGCCTGGGCGCCGGCCAGCCGCAGCTCGACGGGCACGTAGTCCAGGTGGAAATGGGTGAAGCTGTGCCGGGCCGCGGGCCAGGCCGGCCCAGCCTGCAGCGCCGCGCCCAGCAGCTCGGCAAAGGCCGCCGCCGCGTCGGCGGGACTGTCGCCGGCGCCGCGGGCGACCTGCGGCAGGGTCCACAGGCCGCCCCACAGGCCGCCCGGCCCCTGGCGCTGCAGCAGCACCCGGCCCTCGGCGTCGCGAATGATGCCGAGCCAGGCGCTGCGCACGGGCTGCGGCGAACGGCGGCGGGCGCGCGGCAGCACCGCGCTCAGGCCCTGGGCGAAGGCCTGGCAGCCGGCCTGCAGCGGACACAGCAGGCATTGCGGCTGGCCGCGGCGGCAGACGGTCGCGCCCAGATCCTGGATGGCCTGATTGTAGTCGTGCGCCGCATCCAGCGGCGTCTGCTCGGCCGCCCAGGCCCAGAGCTGGTGCTGGGCGCCGGCGTTGCCGGGATCGGCGTCATAAGCGTAGTAGCGGCTCAGCACGCGCTTGACGTTGCCGTCCAGGATGGGATGGGATTGGTCGAAGGCGCTGCTGAGGATGGCGCCGGCGGTGCTGCGGCCGATGCCGGGCAGGCGCATGAGCGTGTCCAGGTCCTGGGGAAACTGGCCGCCATGCTCGCTCACGATCCGGCGGGCGGCGGCGTGCAGGTTGCGGGCGCGGGCATAGTAGCCGAGCCCGGTCCACAGATGCAGCACCTCGTCGAGCTCCGCCGTCGCCAGCGCCTGCACCGTCGGGAAGCGCTCCAGGAAGCGCGCGTAATAGGGCAGCACCGTCGCCACCTGGGTCTGCTGCAGCATGATCTCCGCCAGCCACAGGGCGTAGGGGTCGCGGGTCTGCCGCCAAGGCAGATCGTGCCGCCCCTCGGCCGCATACCAGGCCAGCAGAGCCGGGGCGATGGGCTCAACGGGCATGCCAGTCACCTCCCTGCCAGCCGAGGCGCAGGCGCAGGCCGCGCCCGCGCATCTGGCCGCTGCGAAAGCGATCCACCCGCACTTCGCCGGCCAGCGGCCAGTCGGGCAGGACCACGCGCGGCGGGCCGGCGGCGGCTTTCGCCGCCGGCAGATAGCCGTCCACGGTCAGTTGATCCACCTGCGCGTCGAAGCGCGCGAAAAAGGGCGCCAGTCGCACGGCCGCCTCCCCCGCCACCCGGCTCCGGTCCAGCTCGCCTCCCCGCACCCGCAGCTCCCAGAAGGGATTGCCCTGGCGCACGCTCAGAGCGGCGACGGCCGCGTGCGACCAGGCCCCGGGATCGCGGGTCGGTGGCAGGGGGTGCTGCCAATAGGCGGCCAGACGGCGCGGGTTGAAGGGCGGCAGACTGAGCTGCGCCTGCAGCATGGGCCGTCCCGGCAGCCCGTCGACGCGCAGCACGCCGTGGGCACGCGCGTCGCCGCCCAGATCCGCCCGCAACCGCGCCAACTGCAGGCGCCCGGCCGCGGGCTGGTACAGCAGGTCGGCCTGCGCGGCCAGCCGGCGCCCCTGCCGCTCGGCCGCCAGGAACAGGACGGGCGCGCGCCAGTCGCCGCTGGCGGCCTGGGCCAGCGCTGGCGCGTGGAGGCGCAACTGTACCGGCGCTGCGCCCGCCAGCGTCAGCAGCAGCCGGGCGTTCTCCAGCGCGTAGCGCTTGTCCGCCCAGCCGGGCTGCACCCGGCCGTTCAAGGTCCAGTCGCCGCGCCGGTCCCAGCCTTGCCAGCCGCCGCTGAGCCGCACGGGAAAGCCCTGGCCCTTGCGCACCGGCCCGGCCTGCGCCTGCACCCGGTGCAGGACCAGCGTCCGCTGCGGCGTCTGCCAGAGCAGTTCGCCGTCGCGCAGGCGCAGGGTCCCCAAGGCCCGCAGCGCGGACGGCTCGGCGCTCGGCTTGAACAGCGCGTGCAGCAGGCTCCGCCAGTTGTCCCGGCCTTGGGCGTCCTGCTGCAAGCGCAGCACCGGGCGCTCCAGCTCGATGGCATCGAAGACCAGCTGGCGGTGCCGCAGCCACGGCCACCAGGCCAGGGACAGGCGCACCTGCTCGACCTGCAGCAGATCGCCCGCGAACCCCGGCCCCGCGGACACGGCCAGCCGGTGCAGGATGACCTGCAGGTCGGGCGCCAGGGTCACGCGCAGCGGCCCGTGCAGCGAGACGGGTCGGCCGGCGCGCTCGCTGAGCACGCGCAGCACCTGGCCGCGGAAATGCGTGCTGTCGAGGTACAGAGAGGCGGCCAGCGGCAAGCCGGCCAGGAGGAGAATGACGACGATGGCGGCGATCAGCCAGCCGCCCCGGCGCCGCATCTTCCCGGAGGTGCCGCGCTCGTTCAGAGGCAAGCCAGCAGCTGTTGGGCGAAGCTTTCGGCTTCGGCGTAGCTGGATTCCCGGATGATCTCCTTGACCTCGGGAATGGCGCTCGGGTGCATGCTGAATTCCTGCAGCCCGAGCCCCAGCAGCAACCGCGTGTAGCGCGGATCGCCGGCCATCTCCCCGCACATGCCGACCGGAATGCCGGCTTGGCGCCCGGCGCGGATGGTGTTGGCGATCAGGTGCAGGACGCCGGGATGCATGGGGTCGTAGAGATAGTTCACGTCGTCATCCACCCGATCGATGGCCAGGGCATACTGGATGAGATCGTTGGTGCCGATGGAGAAGAAATCCAGATGGCGGGCGAAGCTGCACGCGGCCATGGCCACCGCGGGCACCTCGACCATGCCGCCGACGGGCATCTGCGGATCGAAATCCACCCCCTCGGCGCTCAGCTCCTCCTTGACGGACTTGACCAGCGCCAGCACCTGATGCAGCTCGTCCAGATTGGACAGCATGGGAATCATCATACGCACCGGCCCGAAGGCGGAGGCGCGCAGGATGGCGCGCAGCTGCGGCCGGAACAGGTCCGGCTCGCGCAGGCACAGGCGGATGGCGCGCAGGCCGAGCGCCGGGTTCACCGTGTGCGCGCCGCCGTCGGGCCGGCGCCCGCCATCCACCTGCTTGTCGGCGCCCAGATCCAGGGTGCGGATGGTGACCGGCTTCTTCTTGAGCGCGTGCAGCACGCGCACGTAGGCCTCGAACTGCTCCTCCTCTCCCGGCGGCTCGCTGCGGTTCATGTAGAGGAATTCGGTGCGGTACAGCCCCACGCCGCCGGCACCGAACTCGGTCACCAGCGCCACGTCCTCGGGCAGCTCGATGTTGGCCTTGAGCGCCACCTCCACGCCGTCGGTGCTGCGCGCGGGCAGGTTCTTGAGCTTGGCCAGGCGCCGCTCGCGCGTCACCCGCTTCTGCCGCGCCGCCTCGAACTGGGCAATGACGGCCGGGTCCGGATTGACCAGCACCAGGCCCATGTCGCCGTCCACGATCAGTACGTCGTTGCTGCGGATCAGCTGGGTGGCGTTGCGCAGGCCGACGATGGCCGGCAGGCGCAGGCTGCGCGCCAGGATGGCGGTATGCGAGGTGGGGCCGCCGAAGTCGGTGACGAAGGCGGCGATGCTGTCGCGCTTCATCAGCACCGTGTCGGCCGGGGTCAGGTCGTCGGCCACGATGATGTGCTCGGCGGTATAGCCGGTGCGGTGCACGCCCTGCTGGCCGAGCAGGTTGCGGATGACCCTTTCGGCCACCTGCATGACGTCCACCCGCTTGGAGCGCAGGTATTCGTCCTCCATGCGGTCGAAGATCTCCACCAGGCGGTCGCGCTGGCGCTTCACCGCCCACTCGGCGTTGATGCGTTCCTCGCGGATGGCGCGGGCCGGCTTCTCGCGCATGGCCGAGTCGTCCAGCATCAAGAGATGGGCGTTGATGAAGAAAGTGGTGTCCTGCGGGGCGTCGTCGGGAATGGCGTCGCGCACCGCCAGCAGCTGCTCGCGGGTCTGGGCCAGGGCCGCCTGCAGGCGCGCCACCTCCGGCTCGATCTCCGATTGCGGCAGATTGTACTCCGGGATCTCCAGGTCGAAGCGCTCCAGCACGAAGGCCTTGCCGATGACAATGCCGCCCGACACCCCGATCCCGGCCAGTTCGAAGCTCATTCCTCCTCCCCGAAGCGGGCGGCCACCAGCGCCTGCAGCGCCTGGGCGCACGCCTCCTCCTGCTCGCCGACGGTCTCCAGGGTCAGCGTGGTGCCCTTGGCGGCGGCCAGCATCATGACGCCCATGATGCTCTTGCCGTTCACCCGCTTGCCGCAGCGCTCCAGCCACACCTCGCAGGGATAGCTGGACGCGGTGGTCACGAACTTGGCCGATGCCCGGGCATGCAGGCCCAGCTTGTTGACGATGGTCAGCTCCGTACGCATGCGGCCTACCTCTGCAAGCCCGCGCCGGGCGGGGACTGCTCGCGCCCGTCGTCCGGGTCGCTCTCGCAGGCCGCCCAGTAGGCCAGCATCTCGCTGGCGACCACGATGCCCTCCTGGCCGCCGCACACGGCGCGCGCCACCGTTTCGCCCAGACTGCCCTGGCGCGCGCTCATGACCCGCACCAGCATGGGCAGGCTGACGCCGCTGACCAGCTCCACCCGGCCCGGCTGCACCGCGCTCATGGCCACGTTGGCGGGCGTGCCGCCGAAGAGATCGGTGAGGATGAGCACGCCCTGTCCCTGGTCCAGCCGCCCCAGCGCCGCCTGCACCCACGCCTGCACCGTTTCCACCAGGTCCTGGCGGTTGACGCCGATGCACTCGAAAGCGGGCTGATCCGGGCCCAGCACGTGCTGCACGCTTTTCGCCAGCGCCTCTCCCAACCCGTCGTGGGTCACCAGCAAGACACCTATCATGATATGACTCCAACCTGTGCCAGTTCGCGGTGGTGGACCAGCACCTTGCGGCCCGGCGCCCGCATGTCCCGCGCCAGGCGTTCCGTGAAATAGACGCTGCGATGCTGTCCGCCGGTGCAGCCGATGGAAATGGTAACGTAACTGCGGCTTTCCTGCTCGAAGACCGGCAGCCAGCGCTCGAAGAAGCCGCGCAGATCGGCATACATGGCTTGCACGGTCGGCTGCGCCGCCAGAAACTCGGCCACCGCCCGGTCCTGGCCGGTCAGCGGCCGCAGTTCCGGCTCATAATGGGGATTGGGCAGGCCGCGCAGGTCGAAGACGAAATCCGAATCCAGCGGCACGCCCTCCTTGAAGCCGAAGGACTGCAGCAGCAGCACCAGGCCGCCGTGGCTGCGGCCGGCCAGGCTCCACGCCTGCACCCGCGTGCGCAGCTGATGGGTGTTGATGCGCGAAGTGTCCATGCGCTTGCTGGCCGCCTGGGAAAGGGGCTGCACCATCTCCCGCTCCAGGCGCAGGCCCTCGACCAGGGCGCGGACGAACTCGCCGCGGTCCTCGCTGCGCGCGTCCGTCAGCGGATGGCGCCGGCGCGTCTCGCTGAAGCGCTTGATCAGCTCCGCCTCGTCGGCCTCCAGGAACAGGATGCGCGGGCGGATGCCCTGGCGGTGCAGGGCCTCCAGCTCCGCCGGCAGGGCGCCCAGGAACTCGCGGTTGCGCACGTCGATGCTGGCCGCCGCCTGCACCTGGGCGCTGCCCGCCTGATGCAGCAGCTGCTCGCCGAAGGCGGACAGCAGGGTGGCCGGCAGGTTGTCCACGCAATAGTAGCCCTGGTCCTCCAGCGCCCGCAGCGCGGTGGACTTGCCCGAGCCCGACAGCCCGCTGATGATGACGAAATCCATGGGCTTCCTCAGCCGTGCTTCGCGATTGATGAAATGCGCAACGCCTGCCCCGCCCCCGACGCATCACGCATCACTCCGCCTCCTCCATCGACCGCCTGAGCTGCTCCTCGAAGCGGGCCAGGGTATCCACGCCGGTTTCCTTGAGAAACTGGCTGCGCGCGGCCACTTCCACCAGCACCGCCAGGTTGCGGCCCGGCGTCACCGGCAGGGTGATCTGCGGAATCGGCACCCCCAGGACGGACATAACGCCCTGCTCGCCGCGCAAGCGGTCGATGCGCGCCATGTCCGCCACCGCCATGCGCTTCAGCTCCACCACCAGGCGCAGGCGCTTGGAACGCATGATGGCGCCGGCGCCGAACATGTCGCGGATGTTGATGATACCCACGCCGCGCACCTCCAGATGGTCCTGGATGCCGGGCGGGCAGGCGCCGACGATCACGTCGGGCGCGGTGCGGGCGAACTCCGCCGCATCGTCGGCGATCAGGCGGTGGCCGTGGCTCAGGAGTTCCAGGGCGAGCTCGCTCTTGCCGATGCCCGATTCGCCCACCAGGAAGATGCCCATGCCCAAGACGTCCATGAACACGCCGTGGCGCGTTTCCCGCTCGGCCAGCACGCGCGACAGGAAGTGCTGGATGCGCGCCACCAGGTAGTTGGCCGACAGGGGCGAGGCAAACACCGGCAGATCGGCCGCCTCCGCCGCCTGCAGCAGAAAACCCGGCACGGGTTGATCCTCGGCAATGACCAGGGCGGTCAGCGACGGCACGAAGAGCTGCTCCAGATTGGCCTCCCGGCCCGTCGTCAACTGCGCCAGGTAATGGAGTTCGGCCGCGCCGAGCACCTGCACCAGGTTGGGATGGATGAAATTGAGGTGCCCCACCTGGGCGATGTCGAACACCGCGTGACTGCCCACCCGGCCCGCGTCATCTCCCCAGCCCTGGCTTTCCAGGCAACGCTCGCCCCCGCTGCGGCCCGCGACCCAGGACAGCTGCAGATCCGCCTGCAGCCGCTGGAACAGGGTCGCCACGCTGACGCGGCTGGGAATCCCGTGCGGCATGCTAAGGCGCCTGCTCCATCAGAATCCGGTAGATCTCCTCGTCGGACAAAGCCTTCAGCAGATTCTCCCGCACCTGTGGCCGGCTGAAGAGTTCGGCCAGGCCGGCCAGCAGGTGCAGGTGCTCCTCCGTGCTTTCCGATGGCACCAGCAGGGCAAAAACCAGTTTGACCGGCTCCTCGTCGGCCGCGTCGAAATCCAGCCCCGCCGGATAGCGGCCAAAGGCGCCGATGGCGTGCGGCAGCCCGCTCAGGCGCCCGTGGGGAATGGCCACCCCGTGGCCGATCGCCGTGCTGCCCAAGCGCTCCCGACCCAGCAGGCTGGCGAAGATCTCGTCGGCCGAGTCTTCGCCGCGGCCCCTCTCCAGCAACTGGGCCATCTGCTCCAGGGTGCGCTTTTTGCTGCTGGCGACCAAGTCTCCCGCCACGCGGCTGGGGTCCAGCAAAGATTGCATACGCATAAGAGCCTGACTTTACGCTTCCTCGGCGCTGCGCTTCTGGTTTTCCGCGTTGTGGTGGTCGGTCACCTTTTCTTTGTACTTGATCACCTGACGTTCCAGCTTGTCGGCAACGCCGTCGATGGCCGCATACATGTCCTTGTCCTCCATCTCGGCATGGATGGTGGTGCCGGCGGCAAACAGGGTGACCTCGACGGAATTGCGGAACTTCTCGTGCCGCAGCACCACCTGGGCGTCGATCACGTTGTCGAAATACTGATCCACCCGGCCCAGCTTCTCCGTGACGTAGTTCTTCAGGGCGTCGGTCAAGTCCACGTGCTGACCAGCAATTTTCAGGTGCATGGCGATTCCTCGTTAAAGGGGTTTTCAGGTAAGCCGCTTGCGCTGGCTGGAAGGGGAAATATTCAGACTTTCCCGGTACTTGGCGACGGTACGTCGCGCAATCTGGATACCCTGGGCGGCCAGCATGTCGACCAACTGGCTGTCGCTCAGCGGTTTCAGCGGAGGCTCTTCGGCGATGAATTTGCCGATCAGGGCGCGAATGGCGGTCGCCGAGGCGACGCCGCCCGTGTCCGTGCTCACATGACTGGAAAAGAAATATTTGAATTCGAGCAGGCCGCGCGGGGTGAGCATGTATTTCTGGTTGGTCACGCGCGAGATGGTGGATTCGTGCATGCCGACCGCCTCGGCGATGTCCCGCAGCACCATGGGCCGCATCGCCTCCGGCCCGCGCTCAAAGAAAGCGCGCTGGCGCTCGACGATGGCGGTGGCCACCTTGAGCACCGTCTCCTGGCGGTTCTGCAGGCTCTTGATGAACCAGCGCGCCTCGGCCAGATGCTCCTGGATGTATTTATGCGCGGCGTCGCGGCCGCTTTCGCCCATGCGGGCGTAATGCTGGTTGATGCGCAGGCGCGGCAGGATCTCGGGGTTCAGCTCCACCCGCCAGCCGCGCCCCTGGCGGCGGACCACCACGTCGGGCACCACGTACTCCGACGGCCGCTCGTTCAGTCCCTCGCCCGGGCGGGGATTGAGCTGGCAGATCAGGCGCACCGCCGCCCGCAAGGTGTCCTCGTCGATGCCGAGCACGGCGCGCAGCTGGGTGTAATCATGGCGGCCCAGCAGGTGCAGGTGCTCGGCGCAGATGGCGCGCGCCGCCGCCCAGCCGGGCTGCTCCGCCTCCAGGGCCGCGAGCTGCAGCAGCAGGCACTCGCCCAGGTCCCGCGCGCCGACCCCGGGCGGGTCGAAGTGCTGGATCTGCTTGAGCACCGGCGCCACCGCCTCGGGCTCGATCTCCAGCATTTCCGCAATCTCCTCCAGGGAGGCGCGCAGGTAGCCATCCTCGTCGATGGCATCGATCAGCGCCAGAGCGATGGCGCGGTCCTCGTCGGTGAATGGGGTCAGGCGCATCTGCCAGAGCAGATGATCATGCAGGGTCTGCGGCGCGCTGTTGCGCGCCTCCAGCTCCGGCAGGTCCTCGTCCGGCGCCGCGGCGGACCCGCCGCCCACGCCGATGTCGAAGACATCTTCCCAGGCGCTGTCCACCGGCAGCTCCTCGGGCACCGGCGCATCCGCCGACAGGTTCAGCATGGTTTCCGGCCCATGCGTCTCCTCGGGAGGCGTGGGAGCCGGCTCCAGGCCGGGCGCAGCCCCGCCTTCTTCCTCTTCCAGCAGGGGATTGCGATCCAGGACGCTCCGCACCTCCTGCTGCAGCTCCAGGGTGGAGAGTTGCAGCAGCCGGATGGCTTGCTGCAATTGCGGAGTCATGGCCAGATGCTGGCCGAGTTTAAGCTCTAAGGACTGTTTCATGGGTCAAGCCAACTTCCCTAATCCTGCAGACTTGGCTTCGCGAACGGCAGGTCAAATGCGGAAACTCTCACCGAGATACACTTTCCTTACCGTATCATTATAGATGATCTCTTCGGGCGTTCCCGTGGTCAATACGGCGCCATCATTGAGAATGTAAGCCCGCTCGCAGATGCCCAGCGTTTCGCGGACATTGTGGTCCGTAATCAATACGCCAATGTTGTGACTTTTCAGTCCCTCGATCAAGCGCTGGATCTCCAGCACGGAAATGGGATCGACGCCGGCGAAGGGCTCGTCCAGCAGAATGAACTTGGGTTCGGTGGCCAGCGCCCGGGCGATCTCCACCCGCCGCCGCTCGCCGCCGGAGAGGCTGTGCCCCAGCGTGTCCCGGATATGTTGTATATGGAGTTCGGCCAGCAAAGTCTCAAGGCGGGTCTGCCTTTCCTTCTCCGACAAAGGCAGGGTCTCCAGCACGGCCAGAATGTTGTCCGCCACGCTCATCTTGCGGAACACGGAGGCTTCCTGCGGCAGATAGCCGAGCCCCAGGCGCGCGCGCAGGTGCATGGGCAGGGTGCTGATGTCCTGCCCGTCGATGGTGATGTGGCCCGCATCGGGCCGGATCAGGCCGACGATCATGTAGAAAGTGGTGGTCTTGCCCGCGCCGTTCGGCCCGAGCAGGCCGACGATCTCGCCCTGCTCCACCCGCAGCGACACGTCATTGACCACCATCCGGCGGCGGTAGCCCTTGGACAGGTGCTCAGCCAGCAGGGTCGTCATGGGCTTGGCGCCGTGCCGCCGGGCGCGGCGGCCTCCCCCTGCTTGGGATAGAAGATGGATTTGACCCGCCCCTGGCCTTCGCTGCTGACCTCGGTGCGCTGCTGCTGCACATAGTAGACGATGCGCTCTCCCGTCACTTCATTCTGATCCTGCCAGACGTGGGCATTGCCGCTCAGGGTGATCACCTGGCGCTGCGGCTCGTAGACCAGCTGACGGCCCTCGCCGCGCCGGTTGAGCTGGTTCAGGCGCACGGGATTGCCGGTCGCCACCACCCGCTCCACCGTGCGCGCATCGGCCTGGATCACCACCTTCTGGGCGGTGATGGTCAGGTCGCCCTGCTTGACCTCCACATTGCCGCTGTAGGTGGCCCGGTTCTGCTTGTCCTCCACCAGCAGCCGGTCGGCACTGACCTGGATCGGCGCATTGCCGACCCGGCTTTGGGGCGCGGCCAGGGCCGCCCCCGTGCCGCCCGCCAGGCAGGCCAAAATTAACCCTACTGCCCTAAGGCGCATAGTATGCCCTCACCTGTGACATCAACTCCGCCGTGCGTTCGGGAATGGACAAGCGCAGCCCCACGCCCGTCATCCAGTCGTCGCCGCGCAGCAGGCGCACCGGCAATCCGGTACTCACCAGGCCGGCAGCGGGATCATAGCGCAGCGCCTGGGTCAGGGCGCGATAATCCGGCGCCATGTCGATGCGCACATCCTGATACAGGTCGACCACCCGGCTGGCATCCAGCACCCGGCCCGAGCGCGACTGCAGGGTCAGCGGCCCCTGGGCCTGCGGCCGCATGAGATGCAGCCCGTAGAGAAAGGTGGCCCGCTGGGCGGGATCATGATAGGCGTGCGTCGCCGTCGCCCGGAAATCCAGCTGCCCGTCGGGGCGGAACTGCAGCAGCAGCACATCCTCGGCCGCCACGTCGCCGCGCCGAGTGCTGCCCTGCCAGTCCAGCTGCGGACCGGGCGCCTCCGGCTCCTGCCATGTCAGCAGCAGCGCCCCGATCAGCAGCAGGACGGCGAGCAGGGTGCCCGGCGCGAAGGCCGGCGTGCCGAATGCCCGGACCCTCATGCCATTTCCCGATCCAGATAGGCCGCCACGATGCCGTCCCAATGCCCCTGGCTCTGCAGCAGCAGCTCACACAGCTCGCGCACGGCGCCGCGGCCGCCCGGCTGCCGGGCGACGTAATGCGCCTGCGCTTGCACCAGCGGGTGGGCATCGCCGGGCGCCGCCGCCAAGCCCACCCGGACCATCACCGGCAGATCCACCACGTCATCGCCCATGTAGGCGATCTGATGATCCGCCAGGCCCGTGGCCAGCTTCAGCTCGGCGTAGGCCAGGCGCTTGTCCTGGATCCCCTGGAAGACGTGCGCGATGCCCAGCTCGCGGGCGCGATGGGCCACCACGCCGGAACTGCGCCCGGTGATGATGGCGACCATGATGCCCGCGCGCTGCAGCAGCTTGAGGCCATGGCCGTCGCGCACGTTGAAGGCTTTGTACTCCTGCCCCTCGTTGTCCATGAAGATGCTGCCGTCGGTGAGCACTCCGTCTACATCGACCACCAGCAGGCGGATAGGTTGCGCCCGTGCCTGAAACTCCATATTCATACCACGCCCGCCCGCAGCAGATCATGCATGTTCAGCGCGCCCACCAGGCGGCCGTCCTCGACGATCAGCAGCCCGTTGATGCGGTGCCGTTCCATCAGGGCCAAGGCTTCGGCAGCCAAGGCCTGAGGGCCGATGGTGTGCGGCTCGGGATGCATCAGCTGGCCCATGGGAGTGTCCAGCAGCCCGGCGCCGCGATCCAGGGCGCGCCGCAGGTCGCCGTCGGTGAAAATGCCCAGCAGACGGCCGTCGCCGTCCACCACCGCGGTCATGCCCAAGCCCTTGCTGCTGATCTCGTAGATGGCTTGGCGCAGGGGCGTCTCGGGCGTGACCCGCGGCACCCGCCCGCCCGCATGCATGAGATCGCTCACCCGCAGCAGCAGGCGCCGTCCCAGGGCGCCGCCCGGGTGCGACAGGGCGAAGTCCTCCATGGTGAAGCCGCGGGCATGCAGCAGGGCCATGGCCAGCGCATCGCCCATGGCCAGGGCGGCGGTGGTGGAGGCAGTCGGCGCCAGATTGTGGGGACAGGCCTCGCGGGCAACCGCCACGTCCAGATGCACGTCGGCCATGCGCGCCAGGGTCGATTCCGGGCGCCCGGTCAGGGCCACGGTCGGCACCTGCATGCGCTTGACCAGCGGCAGGATGGCCAGCAGCTCGGCCGTCTCGCCGGAGTTGGACAGCGCCACCAGCACGTCCTGGCGCGTGAGCATGCCGAGATCGCCATGGCTGCCCTCCGCCGGGTGCAGGAAGAGCGCCGGGCTGCCGGTGCTGGCCAGGGTGGCGGCGATCTTCTTGCCGATGATGCCGGACTTGCCCATGCCGGTGACCACGATGCGGCCCGGGCAACCCAGCAGCAGAGCGCAGGCCCGGTCGAAGTCCGGGCCGATGCGCGGCGCCAGCGCGGCCACCGCCTCCGCCTCCAGCTGAATGACATCGCGGGCCACCTGGCAGAGGCTGGACGCGTTCTCGTCAGAATGTTGTACCTTCATGCACGCTCTGCTGCTTTACACGGGCCGGGATATGGAAGCTCCGCAGTATAGCCCAAAGCCGGCAAAAGCCCTAACGCCCGGCTGCCGAAAAATATTCCCGTCCATGCTTCAAAGCCGGGCGCAATTGCTGTTCAATAGACAGCTTCGACGGATCAGTGGCGCCAGCGCCGCCAAGCTTTCAGCCTCCACGGAGACGCAAGATGCAGCAACCCTTTGTTCAGCTACTGCGCGATGCCGCCCACGGCGGCGCGCAGCCCTCCCAGCCGGCCCTGCGCGATGCCCTCAAGCGGCTCGACCTGCTGTTGTCGGATCTGGCCGGCGACCTGCAGGTCGAGCACTTCGGTCCCCATGCCGGCTTGGCCGGGGCGCCGGCCGCCCATCAACTGGTGGTGCGGGAGCACGTCTGGAATCTCCACGCGCGCGGCTGGGGCGCGGCGGTCTGCAGCACCCAGCCCGGCGCCGGATGGCGGGCCGACTGGCCCCTGTACGGCGTCAGCCGCGAGCGTCAGATGGTGGTGGTGCGGGCACTGCCCGCCTTCCTGCAGGGCTACCAGGCCAGCATCAGCGCCGCCGGCCTCGGCGAGCGCAACGCCGGCCGGCGCGTGGCCGAACTGGCGGCCTACTTCGCGGCTTGACAAGCCCGGCACAGCGACTATGTTGACTACTAATTCCAATAATATGGGCGCGGATACAAGCACAATCACCGCAAGCCCGAACACATACCCCAAGGCGAGGAATGGACCTGATCACCCCCCTTCTCAGCGGCATTGCCGACCTGCCGGCCGCCAGCCTGGCCGTGATTGCCGGTCTGCTGATCTTGCTGCTGCTGGCCTTGCTGATCAAGCTCCGCCAACGCCAGCAGCTGCGCAAGGCCAGCCGGGCCGCCTGGGTGGAAGCCACCCTCGCCAAGCGGGAGCGGCCCCACGCCAAGCAGCAGCAACCAGCGGCGGCCGCACCAGCCGCAGCCGCCGACCCCTCAGCCGCTGGCGAGAGCGCCGACAGCAGCCTGCCCGTCACCTCGGCGGAAGTCTACGAAGTGGACCCGCTGGAAGAAGTGGAAGTCTATCTGGCCTATGGCCATCTGGAACAGGCCGCCGCCACCCTGCGCTGGCACGTGGAACATCACGCCGTCGACTTGGCGATGCTGCAGCGCCTGCAGGACATCTACCTGGATATTCCCGACCTGGACGGCTACGCCGAGATCCAGGAACGCCTCTGCACCCTCTTCCCCGATGAAGCCAGCTGCCGCGAGGGCATTCTCCGCGGCCTGCGCGCCGACCCGGCGAGCCTGCAACTGCGCGTGCTGGCGGAAAGCTATCTGGGCCTCGACGTGGACGCGGTGGATCGCCTGCTCGCCGACACCCAGTCCCCGGCCGCACCCCTGCCCGCCGCAGCGCATCCCGAACAGAGCGAAGCGCTCCATGCCCAGTCCTCGCTGAGCCGCGCACAGCACGCGCTCAAGCAGGCGCTGATCAACCCGGAACCGCTGGATCTCAGCGGGCTGGACTTCGCGGACGTGCGGCCCAGCGCCGCCGGCCCGGCCGGCGCCGCGTCCGGCGATCTGGCCCTGATCCGGGGTGAAGGGCGGCTGCGGGGCACGCTGGCGCCGCTGGAGGCGCAGGCGCTGCGCGCCCATCTGTCGCCCATCGAAATCGCCCACATCCATCTGGAACTCGATGACCCGGGCAGCGCCATCGACATCTTGCGGCGCGGCACCCTCTTCGAGCCGCGCAAGCTGGCCTACCACGTCGAGCTCTTGAAGGTTCTCTACCAGCAGCAGCGGCTCGAAGCCTATGCGGAGGCGCTGCTGTCCCTGTACCTGACCCTGTGGGGCGCCGGGCAGAGCCTGCGCCAGCGCCTGCTCGACCTCGGCTTCCGCCTGGGCCGCCACCCCCTGCTCGAACACCTGCTGGACGTGGATGCCGGCGAAGGCGATCTGGCCCTGCTCGCCAATGCCTGGGGCCTGCATGTGCCGCTGGCTGCCATCCCCTTCAGCAATCCGCCGCTGGTCGAGGAGCGCCTGCGGACGCAGATCAGCATGGTGGGCAGCGACAGCGACGATCGCATCCTGCAGGAGTTCGACCAATTGCTGGAGTTCGGCCAAGTGGAAGAGGCCATCGACCACCTGGAAAGCGCAGTCCACACCAGCCCGCAGGAAGGCCTGTACTATCTTCCGCTGATGGAAATGTACGAGCGCATGGGCGACCTGAACCGCTTTACCCGCTTTACGGAAAGCATCCTGCACGGAGAGCAGCTGCCTCCGGAAGACACCCTCCGGCTCATGATTGAAGTTGGCGATCGCTTAAAGGGCCAAACCAGTAGACGCGCTGTTTGAGGTATTCATGACCATTACGCCCTTCCCCACCCGTGAAATCCTCGTGCTGACCGTCGGCATGGACACGCGCAAGCAGGCCGTGTTCCGCATGGCTTTCAAGATGTACAGCAAGGCCCAGTACCGGCTGCTGGAGCCCGGCGAGAGTCAACGTCCGCAACTGGCCATCGTCGATATCGACGGGCCCGACGGCATCGGCCTGTGGGATCAGTTCCGCGCCGAGCATCCTGAGCTGCCCGCCCTCATCGTGTCGGTGCACCCGGTGGACAACTCGCCGGTGCCGGTACTGCAAAAGCCGGTGCGCATGGAAAACCTCTTTCCGCAACTGGAGGCCCTGCGCAGCGGCAGGCCGACCGGCGCCCCCCCCGCCGCGCCGATCCAGATCCGGCAGGCCGGTGCCGCCCCGGCGGCCAGCACTCCGCAGCCTGCGGTCGCGCCTACGGCCAGCCGGCCTGGCGCGAGCGCACCGGCCGCGGGTGGTCCTGCGACGCCGGAGGCAGCTCCGGGAGCCAACCGGCCCGCGGCCCCTGCCAGCAGCGCCATCTCCGAGCGCTTGGCCGTGGGCATCCGGCCGGAGGACGTGGAATACTTCGATCCGCGGCAAGGCCTGTTCGGTCTGCTGCAAATGATCCGGCGGGATCGCATTCCCGCCACGGTGGTGGATGCCGGCGGCCGGAAGCTGATGATCGTCCATCCCGAGGAGAACGAAGTGCGCCTGCTGGTAGCAGAAGAGTCCCTGCAGCAGGCCGCCCGCCGCGAGCAGGATCAGTTCCGGGCCCGCACGCCGCAGGCCGGCGACGAGGACGGCAGCGGGGCCCTGCGGCAGCTCACCTTCATGGCGCTGCTGTGGCAGGTGGCCATCTGGAGTGCCAACGGCCGCCTCATGAAAACCCTGCCGCTCAATATGCCCGTGCAGCTCAAGCACTGGCCCAACCTGACGCGCCTGGCCCCCATACCCAACGCCCTGCGCATGGCCGCCTTCCTTGTGCGCTCGCCGGCGCACCCGGTCCTGATGGCCAAGATGCTGCAGGTGGCTCCGGCCGACATCTTCAACTTTCTGGCCGCCGCGCATAGCCTGGATCTGCTGCAGCTCCCCCAGGCCCGGCCAGCCACCGAGCGGAGCGAGAGCATGGCCCCGCCCCCGGCCCAGCCGCAGGCCGCGCCGGCCGCCGCCAAGCCGCAGCAGGGCTTCCTGAACCGCTTGCTGAGGAAAATCGCCGGCCTGTAGCGGGCTGCGCCGTCACGTACAAGGAGTGCGCCGGCCGCGTGCCGGCCGGATCATCCACAAGGAGAGCAGGACTTGAGACAGGACAACAAAATCATCTTTACCGGCCCGGTGGGCGCCGGAAAGACGACCGCCATCGCGGCCATCAGCGACACGGCTCCGGTCAAGACCGACGCGGCGGCCTCGGACATGACCCTGAACCGCAAGGGCTACACCACCGTCGCCATGGATTACGGCGTGCTCCGCCTGGATGAACAGACCAAAGTGCACCTGTACGGCACGCCGGGGCAGGAGCGCTTCGACTTCATGTGGGACATCCTGACCAAGGGCGGGCTGGGCCTGGTGCTGATGCTGGACAATACCCGCAAGAACCCGCACAAGGATCTGCATTTCTTCCTGAATGCCTTCAAGGACTTCATCGAGCACGTGCCGGTGGTCATCGGGGTGACCAAAACGGACCTGAGCGCTTCCCCCAGCATTACCGAATACGCCGAAGCGCTGAGCCAGAAGGGCATGCGCCCACCCATCTTCGAAGTCGACGGCCGCAGCCGCGAGGACGTCAAGAACCTGGTGATGGCATTGCTCTTTTCCATTGACCCCGGTCTAGAAGGCTAAGCATGGCAGTTGAACTCACCCTGGCCGGCGAGCTGTACGCCCAGGCTACCCCCGCCGGCGCCTTTTACGCCGTAGCCAGTCCCCAGCCCGACAACAGCCGGCAGACCCTGCTGAGCATCCTGCGCCACGGCGAACACAGCCCGCTCAGCGACGGCCAGGTGCTGGAGTGGACCGGAGCCGACAGCGTCGAGGACGGTTTGAAGGTATTGTTCCGCCTGCAGCGCCTGGGACTGGTGCGCGGCGTCGAAACTCCCATGCCCGCCCCCCAGGAGCGCCTGGAGGACGTGCTCCCGGCCCTGATCGGCCGTCTTTCGGACAAGGGCAAGGCGGTGCTGGCGGACGACAACGGTTTCTATCTTGCGGCCAGCGGCTACCCCCACGAAGCCGCGGAAGAGCTGGCCGGCTTGGCCGGCGACCTGCTGGCCCTGCACGCGCGCCATGGCCGCCTGCTGAAGAACAACCTGAAGCTGGCCACCGAGGCCTGGGCCCTGGTGGACCCGGCCGGCCGCTCCGAACTCGGCTTCTGGCCGCTGTACATCGGCAAGCAGAATTTCGTGCTCATCATCGGCGAGACGCCGCGGCTGCAGAATCAGGAATTCGTCACCCTGATCCAGGCGCTGAACAACCGCTATGCCTGAGCGAAACCCGGTGCCGTGGTCGAGCCTCCGACTTTGGGCTGACCATTTCAGAAATATCGACTACACTGTATTTCATTCGATCCCGAAAGGATCGAGATTTGCCTTGGAGATGCAACATGCGTGAACAGATGCTCAAATCCGTCCTCGGTGACCTGAACGGCGCTTCCGCTGATGTCGAGGCCTCGGCGGTCATTTCAACGGACGGACTCACCATCGCCTCGATGCTCTCGGCCGGGATGGACGAGGATCGGGTCGGCGCCATGTCCGCCGCCATGCTGTCCCTGGGCGACCGGACGGCGGCCGAACTGAGCCGGGGGGAACTGGAACAGGTGATGGTCAAGGGCGAGAACGGCTACATCCTGCTCATCCATGCAGGCAAGGACGCCGTCCTGACGGTGATCGCCCGCAAGGAAGCCAAGCTGGGCTTGGTGTTCCTGGATGCCAAGCGCGCCGCCAACAGCATCGCCGAGCTGCTCTGACACGTCCGGTTCCGGGGGTGCTCACCGCCCCCGGGGATCTCCCGCACGCCGCCTTGCGGGACTTGCGCCTCCTCTCTGCCTTGCCGCCGCCCCGCTTCAGCCGGAGTGCACGCGGCACCCGCTCCCGACAGCCACGGGCGGCAGCCTCTCACACCAGCTCCGCCACCAGGTCATGCTCCTCGCTGGCCACCACCCGCGCCGTGACGAACTCGCCCACCACCGCCTGACCGGCGCCCTCGATGAAGACCATGCCGTCGATCTCCGGCGCGTCGCGGAAGCTGCGGCCGATGGCCAGGTCCTGGCTGGGATCGACCTCGTCCACCAGGACCTGTATCGTCCTGCCCACCTGCTCGGCCAGCTTGGCGGCGCTGATCTCCGCCTGCAGGGCCATGAGCCGCGCCTTGCGTTCCTCGCGCAGCTCCGCCGGCACGGTATTGGGCAGTGCGTTGGCGGCGGCGCCCTCCACCTCCGAGTAGGTGAAGCAACCGACGCGGTCCAGGCGCGCTCCGCGCAGGAAGTCCAGCAGCAGCTCGAAATCGGCTTCGGTCTCGCCGGGAAAACCGGTGATGAAGGTGCTGCGGATGACCAGATCCGGACAGGCGGCGCGCCATTGGGCGATGGTCTGCAGATGGCTCTCGGCGCCGCCGGGACGGCGCATGGCCTTGAGCACCGCGGGACTGGCGTGCTGCAGGGGCACGTCCAGATAAGGCAGGATCCGGCCCTCGGCCATGAGCGGCATGAGCTCGGCCACGTGGGGATAGGGATAGATGTAGTGCAGCCGCACCCAGGCCCCGAGCGAGCCCAGGGCCTGGGCCAGTTCGGTCAGGCGCGTCTTCACCGGCCGCCCACCCCAGAAGTCGGTGCGGTATTTGAGGTCCACGCCGTAGGCGCTGGTGTCCTGGGAGATCACCAAAAGCTCCTTGACCCCCGCCGCCACCAGGTTTTCCGCCTCGCGCAGCACCTCGCCCGCCGGGCGGCTGACGAGATCGCCGCGCATGCCGGGGATGATGCAGAAGGTGCAGCGGTGATTGCAGCCCTCGGCGATCTTGAGATAGGCATAGTGGGCCGGGGTGAGCTTGATGCCCTGCGGCGGAACCAGGCTGGTGAAGGGGTCGTGCCGGGGCGGCAGCGCCTCGTGCACCGCCGCCATCACCGCCTCGGTCTGATGCGGCCCGGTCACCGCCAGCACCTGCGGATGGGCCGCGCGCACCTGTTCCTCGCGGGCGCCCAGACAGCCGGTGACGATCACGCGGCCGTTCTCGGCCAGCGCTTCGCCGATGGCGTCGAGGGATTCCTCCACCGCTGCGTCGATGAAGCCGCAGGTATTGACCACCACCAGGTCGGCATCCTCGTAGCTCGGCGCCACGGCGTAGCCCTCGGCGCGCAGCTGGGTCAGGATGCGCTCGGAGTCCACCAGCGCCTTGGGACAGCCCAGGGAGACGAAACCGACCTTGGGCACGGATTGCAACGGGGTTTTGCGGGTTTTCACGAATTCCTCAAGCTAACTTTGCGGCGGCAGCACCTGGGCTTCGCCGCCGGTCTTGGCGTCAATGGACAGCTGCGTGATGCCGGAGTCCACCTTCTTCAGGCTGCGCGCGGGCGTTACCGTCACCGGCAACCCATCGCGGTAGGCCTTGTTGATGTCGACCGGACTGATCATGGTCTGGCCGTCATCCCGCACCTGCTCCGTGGCCACGAAGGCGGGGTGATTGGGATTGATGGGCGATTTCTGGTTGCCCGTGTTCAACACGGCCGTGACGTCCGAGGTGGCGGTGCCGCCCGCCGCCGCCTTGGCCAGCTCGGATTTCACCGTGCTGATGGCCAGATTGAAGTTGCTCTTCAATTCCGCGGCGGCGGCGCGATCGGGCTCGTCCGGCTGCTTGAAATAATAATCCAAAGCGAAGACCAAGACACCGATCAAGGTGCCGATGATGATGAGCGTCCAGGCGGAAACGGTTTTCTTCACAGCCATGGCTGATCTCCTTTTATCAGATTGAACCGCGTCTTTTCACATTTTTATGAACCTAGCCCAGCTCGATTGGCCAGATTAGCCTCCGGCAAGCGACCGGGAGAAGGGGCTTTTGACGTAAGCGGCCTTTGTCCAGATAATAGCTATCCAAAATCAGCGAACGACGGTCCCCGCGACCGCTTCTTTGCCACAGAGAGCCAGCGTGACCTTTCAAGAACTCATCCTCAGCCTGCAGGACTACTGGTCCGCCCAAGGCTGCGTGCTGCTCCAGCCCCTGGACATGCCGGTGGGCGCGGGCACCTTCCATCCGGCCACCTTTCTGCGCGCCGTCGGCCCGGAACCCTGGCGCACCGCCTATGTGCAGCCCTCGCGCCGGCCCGCCGACGGCCGCTACGGCGAGAACCCGAACCGGCTGCAGCATTACTACCAGTTCCAGGTCATCCTGAAGCCCAATCCCACCGATATCCAGGAGCTCTATCTCGGCTCCCTGCGCCGCATCGGCATCGATCCCACGGTGCATGACATCCGTTTCGTGGAGGACGACTGGGAGTCCCCCACCCTGGGCGCCTGGGGCCTGGGCTGGGAGGTCTGGCTGAACGGCATGGAAGTGACCCAGTTCACCTACTTCCAGCAGGTGGGCGGCCTCGACTGCCACCCCGTCACCGGCGAGATCACCTACGGCCTGGAGCGGCTGGCCATGTACCTGCAGGGCGTGGAGAGCGTCTACGACCTGGTGTGGACGCCCGGCGTCAGCTACGGCGACGTCTATCACCAGAACGAGGTGGAACAGTCCCGCTACAATTTCGAGCTGGCCGACACCGCCGAGCTCTTCGACCGCTTCTCCGCCGCCGAGACCGAGTGCGAAAAACTGCTGGCGGCGGACCTGCCCCTGCCCGCCTACGAGCGCGTGCTGGAGTGCTCCCATTTCTTCAACCTGCTGGATGCCCGCCACGCCATCGGCGTGAACGAGCGCGCCCGCTTCATCGGCCGGGTGCGCAACCTGGCCCGCAGCGTGGCGCAGGCCTACTATGCCCGGCGCGAAGCCCTGGGCTTCCCGTTGCTGGAGGGCAAGGCATGAGCGTGCGCGATCTCATCCTGGAAATCGGCTGCGAGGAAATCCCGGCCAAGGACCAGCAGCCGCTGGCCCGGGCCCTGGGCGAAAGCCTGCTGGCCGCCCTCGGCGAGGCGCAGATCGCCGCCGGCGAGTGCCGGACCTTCGCCGCCCCGCGGCGCCTGGCCGTGCTCCTGCGCCACGTGGCCGGCGAGCAGGCGGCACGCGAGCTGATCAAGCGCGGCCCGGCCGTGGATCGCGCCTTCGATGCCGCCGGCAACCCCACGCCGGCATTGCAGGGCTTTGCCCGCGCCAACGGCGTGGAGGTGACGCAGCTGGAGCGCATGGCCCTCGACAAGGGCGAGTTCCTGGTCTACCGGCAGGTGGAAGCGGGCCGCCCCACCGCGCAGGTGCTGCCGGAGCTCATTGCCCAGGTCGTCAGCCGCCTGCCGTTGCGCAAGCGCATGCGCTGGGGCAGTTCGCAGGCCAGCTTCGTGCGTCCGGTGCAGTGGCTGCTCGCCCGCTTTGGCGAGGAGGTGCTGCCGTTGCACTGCTTCGAGCTGACAGCCGGCGGCGTCAGCTACGGCCACCGGGTGACGCACCCGCAGGCGGTCGCCGTGACCGAACCCGCCGATTATGCCGCCTGCCTGCTGGAAGCCAAGGTCATGGCCGACTTCGACGCCCGGCGCGCGCGCATCGGCGAGGAGGTGCGCCGCCTGGCCGCCGAGCTGGGCGGGGTGGCCCTCATGCCCGAGACCCTGCTGGACGAGGTCACCGGCCTGGTGGAATGGCCGGTGGTGCTGGCGGGCGCCTTCGAGGAAGCCTATCTGGCCATCCCGCCGGAGGTGCTGACCACGGTGATGATTCAGCACCAGCGCTACTTCCCCGTGCTGCGCGAGGCCGGCGGCAAGGCGCTGCTGAACCGCTTCATCTTCGTCGCCAACCTGGAAAGCCGCGACCCGGCCGCGGTGATCCACGGCAACAGCCGCGTGCTGCGCGCCCGGCTGGCCGACGCCGACTTCTTCTGGAACGAGGACCGCAAGCGCCCGCTGGCGGCGCGCCGGCCCGAGCTGGAGCAGGTGCTGTTCCAGCAGGGCCTGGGCAGCCTGCTGGACAAGAGCGAGCGCCTGGTGCGCCTGGCGCCCATGCTGGCGGGCGCGGTGCGGGCGGACGCGGAGGCCGTGCGGCGGGCCGCCGAGCTGTGCAAGTGCGACCTGCTCACGGGCATGGTCGGCGAGTTTCCGGAGTTGCAGGGCATCATGGGCGGCTACTACGCGCGCCATGACGGCGAAAGCGCCGCGGTGAGCGCCGCCATCGGCGGGCACTATGCGCCGGCGGGGCGCGCCGACGCCATCCCGCTGGATGCCGGCGCCCAGGCCCTGTCCCTGGCGGACAAGCTGGACACCCTGGCCGGCTTTTTCGGACTCGGCCAGATCCCGAGCGGCGACCGGGACCCCTTCGCCCTGCGCCGCGCCGCCCTCGGCATCCTGCGCATCCTGCTGGAGGGCGAAATCGTCCTGGACCTGCCGGCGGCCATCGAGGCGGCCGCGGCGGCCTACGGCAACCTCCTCGCCGGCCGCAACCCCGGCTTCGAGGCGCAGCTTTTCGATTTCTTCCTGGAGCGTCTGCGCGTCTTCTTCCGCGAGGAAGGCTTCGCGCCCGACCTCGTGGAAGCGGTGCTCAGCCTGCGCCCCGGCGATCCCCTGGATGCCCGCAGCCGCCTGGAGGCCCTGAGCCGCTTCCGCAGCCGGCCCGAAGCCGAGGCCCTGGCCGCGGCCAACAAGCGCATCGGCAACATCCTGCGCAAGGAAGGCATCACCGAAACCGGCGCGGTGCGGGTCGAGCTGCTGCGCGAGGACGCCGAAAACGCCCTGTGGACGGCCTGGCAGGCGCTGCAGGCCCCGACCGAGGCGCTGCTCGCCGTCGGCGACTACGGCCCGGCCCTGGACCTGTTGGCCGGCCTGCGCGGGCCGGTGGACCGCTTCTTCGACGAGGTGATGGTCATGGCCGAGGACCCGGCCCTGCGCGCCAATCGCCTGGCCCTGATCGGCACCCTGCGCGGCGCTTTCCTGCGCATCGCCGATTTCTCCCTGCTGCAGGGCTAGCATGGTCAAGCTCGTCATCCTGGACCGCGACGGCGTCATCAACGAGGACAGCGACGCCTTCATCAAGTCGCCGGCGGAATGGGAACCCATTCCCGGCGCCCTGGAAGCCATCGCCCGCCTGAACCGGGCCGGCTACAAGGTGGTGGTCGCCAGCAACCAGTCGGGCGTCGGCCGCGGCCTCTTCGACGTGCAGACCCTGGCCGCCATCCACCAGCGCCTGCGCAGCGAGCTGCTCAGCATGGGCGGGCACATCGATGCCATCTTCTACTGCCCGCATCACCCGGAGGAGGGCTGCCGCTGCCGCAAGCCGGCGCCGGGCCTCTTCGAGGAGATCCGCGAGCGCTTCAACACCGCCCTGGAAGGGGTGCCGGCCGTGGGCGACAGCCTGCGCGACCTGGAGGCCGCGCGCGCGGCCGGCGCCATGCCCATCCTGGTGCGCACCGGCAAGGGCGAAGCCACCCTGGCCAAGGGCCAGGTGCCGGCCGACGTGCCCGTCTATGAAAACTTGGAAGCCGTGGTCAAAGCCCTGCTGGCCAATCCCGCATGATTACCCTGCGCACCCTGCTGTTCTATGTCGGTTTCTGGTTGTGGACCCTGCTCTGGGGCATCATCACCCTGCTGACCGCGCCGTTGCCCAGATCGGTCAGCTACCGCTCCTGCGCTTTCTGGGGGCGGGTCGCGATCGCCTGGCTCCGGCTGAGCTGCGGCATCCGCTACCGGGTCGAGGGCCGGGAACACATCCCCGCCACGCCGGTGGTGATCGTTGCCAATCACCAATCCGCCTGGGAGACCCTGGCCTTTTTGAATGTCTTCCCGCGCTTTGCCTACGTGCTGAAACAGGAGCTCTTCCGTCTGCCGATCTTCGGCTGGGCGCTCAAGCTGTCCTGGCCCATCGGCATCGATCGCAAGGCCGGGCGCGATGCGGTGCGGCAGGTGCTGCGCGAGGGGGAAAAGCGCATCCAGGCTGGGGTGTCGGTGCTCGTCTTCCCGGAAGGCACCCGCCAGCCGCCCCATGAGCTGGGGCGCTTCGCCTCCACCGGCGCCGGCCTGGCGGTGAAGACCGGCGTGCCGGTGCTGCCCGTGGCCCATAATGCCGGCCACTGCTGGCCGCGCAACGATTGGCGCAAATATCCGGGCACCATCGAAGTCCGCATCGGCGCGCCCCTTTCCAGCAAGGGCAAGACCGCTGTGGTGCTCAACGACGAAGTGCACGACTGGATCGCCGACCAGCTGCCGGACATGGCCTGAGCCCTCCTGCGCCGAAAGCCCGTTGCGGGCCGGGGCGCCCACCCCAAAGATAGGTGCTCCCGCGACCAAGCACAGAGGAGCGCCATGACTGCCCAAGCCCTGACCGAAGCCATCGGCTGGACCAGCTCGTTCATCCTGCTGCTGACCATCGGCAAGCAGATCCACAAGCAATGGCAGGCGGGCTCCAGCGAGGGCGTGTCCAAGTGGCTCTTCATCGGCCAGATCGCCGCCTCCTCGGGCTTCTCGCTGTACAGCTGGCTGCTGCACAACTGGGTTTTCGTGGTCACCAACGTGCTGATGCTGGCCAGCGCCCTGCTCGGCGTCGCCATCACCCTGCACCAGCGCCGCCGCGCGGCCGCGCAGCAGCCCTAGCCGCGGCCGCGCGTGGCCGTCTTGCCGGGGCGCGCGTGCTTTTCCACGAACTCGATGATGCGCCCGGCCACGTCCACGCCGGTGCTGGTCTCGATGCCCTCCAGGCCGGGCGTGGAGTTGACTTCGATGACCACCGGCCCGGCCGCCGACTGCAGCATGTCCACGCCGGCGATGTTGAGGCCCAGGGTGCGGGCCGCCTGCACCGCCAGCGCCCGCTCCGCCGCCCCCAGCTTGATCCTTTCCGCCCGCCCGCCGCGATGCAGGTTGGAGCGGAATTCGCCCGGCTTGGCCTGTCGCCGCATGGCGGCGATCACCCGGCCGCCCACCACGAAGGCGCGGATGTCGGCGCCCTGGGCCTCCTTGATGAACTCCTGCACCAGGATGTCGGCCCGCAGCTCCATGAAGGCGTCGATCACGCTCTCCGCCGCCTGCTGGGTTTCGGCCAGCACCACGCCGATGCCCTGGGAGCCGGACAGGAGCTTGATCACCAATGGCGCGCCGCCCACTTGGCGGATCACGTCGTCCACGTCGTGGGGCGAGTGGGCGAAGCCGGTGACCGGCATGGCCACGCCGGCGCGGGCCAGCAGCTGCAGGGAACGCAGCTTGTCGCGGGCGCGGGCGATGGCCACCGACTCGTTGGCCGAGTACACGCCCATCATCTCGAACTGGCGCAGCACCGCTGTGCCATAGAAGGTGATGGAGGAGCCGATGCGCGGGATCACCGCGTCGAAGCCCTGCAGCACCTCGCCCTTGTAGATGACCTGCGGCTTGCGCGAAGTGATGTTCATGTAGCAGCGCAACGGATCAATGACGCGCGCCTCATGCCCGCGCGCCTGCGCCGCCACCATCAGGCGCTGGGTGGAGTAGAGCTTGCGGTTGCGGGACAGGATGGCGATCTTCACGGCTCAGGCACTCCGGCCAGGAAGGATTGCTCGGGATCCACGACGAAGCGCCCGACCATGGCGCTGCGGCCCAGCAGCATGCGAAAGCGCATGCTGTCGCGTCTGGTCAGGGTCATCTCGATGGGCCAGGACTCGCCCATGAGCAGCACGGAGGTGACGATGACCGGCCGCAGCGTGCGATGGCCGCCCGAATCGGTCACCCAGCGTTCGTCCACCTGGGGCGCCTCGCAGCGGTAAACCAGCAGATCGTTGTCCTGCAGCGGGTGCAGCCAGAAGCGCAGCCAGCGCTGCCCGCGCCGGCGCAGGCGCTCGATACGGAAGGTGTGCAATGCTGAGGTCTTGGCGCCGGTGTCCACCTTGGCCTTGATGGCGGGGATGCCCAGATCGGGCAGGCTCACCCACTCGCGCCAGCCCAACACCCAGAGTCCGCGGTCCATGCCGGCCTATTGCGGCGCATAGAAGGTCAGAAGCGGCAGCTCGCCGTGGCGGATGGAGCGCACGATGAAGCCCGCCCGCCCCGGCTGCCGCGTTTCCAGCGCGGCGTGGCACAAGGAGGCCTCGCCGGCGATGGTGGCGAAGAGCACCTCCAGCTCCAGAGGATCCACGCGCAGGCTGCCGAAGGGATCGCGCGGATCGGCCGGATTGGGCCGCCAGAACAGGCGCGGCATCCAGCCCTTGCCCTGCACCGCCGGGTGCTGATACAACGCGACACAACGGCGCCCCAGCGCCTCCAGATCCCTGACTTCCTCAGCAGCGCTCCGCTCCATCCTTCTCCCCGGCGCAAAACCCTTGCCCGCCGCGGCCCTTGCCGTCATCATTGAACGTCGAAGAACCGCCCTGCGGGCGTGACGTATAAAATCCATCCCATTATGAGCACCCGCCTCCGCCGCCACAAGGGGAGCGCGGGAGCACGCGAGCGAGTGAGACATGAGCCAGGAGAACTTCCCCATCCTTGCCGAAAACAGCATCCGCGCCCTGGTCCATAAATTGGAGCAGGCCGAAGGCGCGGAAGATCTGAGCGTAGACCTCATCGACGGCGTCCTGCATGCCGAATTCGAGGACGGCAACCAGATCATCATCAACAGCCAGTCCAGCGCCCGGCAACTCTGGCTGGCCAGTCCCCTGGGCCCGGCCCACTTCGACTACGATGCGGCCAGCGGGACCTGGAGGGACGAGCGCAGCGGCGAGCCGCTGGAACGCGCGCTGGAGCGGGTGCTCAGCCTGAAGCTGGGCGCGCCGGTGTCCCTGGGCTGAGCGCGGCGAGGTGACCATGGCCGAGCGGCGCTATTGGCTCATGAAGAGCGAACCCAGCGAGTTTTCCATCGAGGACCTGCAGGCCCGCCCCGGCCAGACGGAGCCCTGGGATGGGGTGCGCAACTACCAGGCCCGCAACTTCATGCGCGCCATGCAGGCGGGCGACGGCGTGCTCTTCTACCACTCCAACTGCGAGCTGCCCGGCGTGGTGGGGGTGGCGGAGGTCGCCTGCACCGCCTACCCCGATCCCACCCAGTTCGACCCCGGCGACAAGCACTTCGACCCGCGGTCCCGGCCGGAAGACCCGCGTTGGTCGCTGGTGGAAGTGAAGTTCGTGCGCCGCTTCCCGCGCACCGTCAGCCTCGACGCGCTGCGCAGCACCCCGGGGCTGGAAGACAACCCGGTGGTGCGCCGCGGCAACCGCCTCTCGGTGCTGCCGGTCAGCCCGGCGGAGTGGGACATCATCCTGGCGCTCGGGGACGGCGGGTGAGCGGCATCGCCCTCTACCACCACTGGTCCTCCCCCGCCTGCGCCCGCCTGCGCTTGGCTCTCGGCGCCAAGGAGCTGGATTATGACAGCCGGCCGCTGGCCTACACGGATTTCGGCACGCCGCTGGACCTCGGCTTCGACCGCAAGCTGCCCATCGTGGAGTGGCCCGACGGCAGCCGCGGCAATGACAGCCTTGCGCTGCTACTGGAGTTGGAACACCGCTATCCCGCACCCGCCCTCCTGGAGGGCGTGGTGGCGGCAGCGGAATGGCAGGCCTTCCTGGACTGGCGCGCCCGCCTGGAGCCCCTGCTCGCCCGCCTGATCGCGCCGGTGCGCCCCGGCTTTGCCGAGATCGGCGGCGAGCCGGACGCCCTGGCTCTCTACAAGGAGGAGTGCGTGCAGCGCTTCGGCATGAGCCCCGAGGCCCTGTCCAACGACCGCTACGACGGCTTCCTGCAGCTGGAGCGCCTGGGCCGCCTGCGGGAGCTGGCCCGCCAACTGGCCAAGACCCGCTTCTACGCCGGCCGCCTCTCGCTCATCGACGTCATCCTCACCGCCGACTTCAATCTGCTGCGGCTCCTGGACGGCGTTACCGTCCCGCTGGACCTCATGTATTATTTTCAGCGAGTGGCGGAGGCCTGCGGCGCCGATCTGGACGCCGGGCTCCAGCAAACCACGTAATCAGCGAACACAAGAGGGGAAATCCATGACCTACGCCGAACTGCTCACTGCCCTGCACCAGCTGCTCGACTACCCGATCCTGGCGGTCGACAGCGACCCCGCCGCCACCCTGGGCGCCGCCCAGGCCGGGCGGCTGGACGACAAAATCCTGGAAAAGGCCTTGCTGGACATCTACGCCGGCAACCAGTGCAGCGGCATCGACAGCCCCGTCCAGCGCAACGAGACCATCGCCGCCCTCGGACAACTGCGGTTGCAGACCATGCGCGACGATGCCGACCCGCGGGACTTTCGCCGGGTGCTGATGCTGTCCCAGCAGATCGACAAGGCCTTCGACAACGAGGCCCTGGCCCAGAAGGGCTGAAATGCGGCGCCCATGATGGGCGCCGCCCGGCGACCCGGCTACCTGGCGTAGTAGCTGGCCACGCCTTCGAGCACCGTCTTCAGCTCCTGCGCCGCCTTCTCGGCGGCGCGGTACTGCTTGATGTTCATGGCCTTGGCCTCGGCCACCGGATCCACCACCCCCAGCACCACGCGCTGGCCCTTGCCGCCGGGCGCCGTTTCGCGGAACAGGGTGAAGCGACACGGAATGAGCAGGCTGATGTAGGGGTCCTCCTTGATCGCCTGCGCCAGGTACTGGGATTTGCACGCCAGGATCAGCTTGTTGTCGATCTGCATGTCGTACTTCTTCATGCCCTGATCGATGTGCTGTATCTGCAGCACTTCCCAGTTCTGGCCGCCCAACTCGCTCTGCAGCCTCTCCAGCACGCCGCCGATGTCGGCATTGCCGGGCAGGTAGACCACGTAGGCTTGGCCGTGGCGCTGCACCTCGGCGGCCTGGGCGGGAACGGCGCTGATCAGAAGCAGGGAAAACAAGAGAGCGAACTGCTGCGCGACATGCCTTAGGGTGAACATATCCACCTCCTGAGGGACCGCACGGGCCCCGAGTGCCCACCTCCCTGCAGCTATACATGCTTATGCCTGAAAGTATAGCTCAGGTCGGGACGGACCGAGCAGCTCAAGGAGAGCCGGCACTCCAGTCCGTCGCCTTCACCGTCCGCCCGGAACGGGCGAAGATCCAGGCCAGCCCCACGCCCGCCATTAGCGCGTGCCGCTCCTCCACGAGGGGACTGTCGCGGAAGGCCGCGCCGGCCAGGCTGTCGTAGCGCACGAAGCCGCCCAGCCAGTAATCCTGCTTGAAGCGCCGGCTCAGGGTGAGGGTCAGGCGCGCGCCGCTGTAGCCGCCGGGCGCGGCATAGGCCGGGCGCGCGGCCGTGGCGAGGGCGGGAGCGACACTGTAGTAATAGTGGTGGTACTTGCTATCGGCGAAGACGGGGCCGGCTGCCAGGCCGAAGCGCCAGACGCGCCCGGGCCCTGTGTTGAGCCAGTCCATGCCTAGATGCGGCTGCGAGACCCAGCCCACGCCCTGCCAGCGGGACAGGTCCTCGGCCACGGCGACCGCCGCCCGCAGCGGAAAATTCAGCGTGAAGCGGGGCCCACGCGCAGACTGGTGCAGCAGCAATTCCACGGAAGGGCCGATCTCCAGGGTGGGGTCCAGATCGGGCATGCCGGCGCGCGGGCCGCCATCGCTGCTGCGCACCGGCGTGGCGGCGTTGGCGCTGATGTCCAGCTGCACGCGCTCGGTCTGCAGGAGCAGGCCGCGCACCTGCTGGCGGTCGATGCGCAGGACCTCGCCCCGGTAGATCACATATGGTAGAGGCAGGTAGTAATTGCGCCGCTCGCTAGCGCCGCGGTACTCGGGCAGGTTCAGCACCGCCAGCCCCGCGCCCAATTCCCAGAGCGGCAAGTCTTGCGCCGCCGACCAGCCCGGCAAGCCGAGCAGCAGCAGTGCGACGCTCAGGCGCATCCGGCAGCGCCGGAAGGCATCCGCGTGGCGTTCGACGACAAGGTGGATGAGCGTATTCATGACCGGCATCCCACGGCTTTGGGGCAGTATGCGCCCCCACCGGCCCGGGCGGCAAGACGCGGCTCCAGGCTTGCGCATCAGAGTACATAGCCATATAACTATCCGCTGACTCAAAAATAAAAAGAAGCGGAGTGGATGTCACGATGGAACTGCAAATCGTCTCAAGCACAGAGATCCCCCTGGGGTCTCCCCTGCCTTGGCCGCTGTACGATGGGGAAGGCAGACTGCTGCTCGACGCCGGTTTTGTCGTCGAATGCGAATCACAACGGGATATTCTCCTCGGTCACGGCGTGTACCGGAATGCCGCCCAGGCGGCCATGGGATCGGCGGCGATCCCGGATGCGGGGGATGGCAATGAGGACGGCCCCGGCGCGGCCTTCGAACGCATGGGCCTGCAGATGGGCACGCCCGTGCAGCTGACGGACGGCCAATCCCGCTATTTCGGCCGTCTGATCGGCTACATCCGCGACAAAAGCCTGCTGGTCTCCACTCCCATCGTGAACGGCGTGCCCCTGCTCCTGAAGGCGGGGGAGCAGTTCACGTTGCGCGCCTTCACCGGCAAGAACGCCTACGCCTTCGACAGTGCCGTGATGCGTACCCAGAGCTTCCCCGTGCACTACCTGCACATGAGCCTGCCGCTGGACGTGCGCGAAGCCCCGCTGCGCCGGTCCGTGCGGGCGCCGGTCAAGCTCCTCGCCGCGCTCCTGCCCACCGGCGACGGCCGCTCCTGGCCCGCCCAGGTGATGGACATCGCCACCTCGGGCGCGATGCTCGCCTCCCCCTACCCGCTGGACGACGCCGCCGGCGGCCTGAAGCTGAATCTGCCCATCCGGCTGGAGGGGACCGACTTCAACCTGAAGCTGCCCGTGGTCGTCCGCAACCGCCATCCCAAGGACCAGCACGCCTATCGCTACGGCGTGGAATTCCAGCAACTGTCCACCAGCGACCGGCTGGTGCTGCAGAACCTGGTCTACCAGACCCTCTGCGCGCAACGCGCCTACGGCGCCTTCGCCACGGGTTGACCGGCGCACGTGCGCCGCCGCTCGGGGCCATGCGCGGCCCTGGGCGCGATTCAGGAACAAACGGGGGAGAAGGAAAATGGCGCGCGGTATAGGATTCGAACCTATGACCTTTGGCGTCGGAGGCCAACGCTCTATCCAGCTGAGCTAACCGCGCGGGTTGGAACCCATAATGATAATGCGTACGCGGGCCGGTGTCCACGGCCGCGCCGGCTATTCGGCGATGCGGACGCGCTTGATGCCGTGACAGCGGCCGCTGTCCGCATCGAGCTGGATGAACACGGCACTGAGGGTGGCGGGGCCGCTGGCGGTCTCCAGCCGTTCCGGCAGCTTGCTCAGGAAGCGCTTGACCGTCTTGTCCTTGTGCATGCCGATGACCGAATCGTAGGTGCCGGTCATGCCGACGTCGGTGATGTAGCCCGTGCCCTGGGGCAGGATGCGCTCGTCGGCGGTGGGGATGTGGGTGTGGGTGCCGACCACGGCGGAGACGCGGCCGTCCAGGTGCCAGCCCATGGCGGTCTTTTCGCTGGTGGTCTCGCAGTGCATGTCCACCAGGATCATCTTCAGGTCGGCGGGCCGTTCGGCCAGCACCGCGTCGGCGGCCGCGAAGGGGCATTCCAGGCTGGGGTGCATGAAAGCCTGGCCCATGAGATTCAGCACGCCCACCTTGTCGCCGGCGGCGGTCTCGCCCACGTACCAGCCGCTGCCGGGCGTACCGACGGGGTAATTGTGCGGGCGCAGCAGGCGCGGCTCGCCGACGATGTAGGTGAGAGCCTCGCGCTTGTCCCAGATGTGGTTGCCCGAGGTGATCACGTCCACCTCCTGCTCGAACAGCTCCAGGCAGATCTTCTCGGTGACGCCGAAGCCGCCGGCGGCGTTCTCGGCGTTGACCACGATGAAGTCGAGGGCCAGCTTGTCCTTCAACTGCCGCAGGTTGTTGAGCAGCACCCGCCGCCCGGGCTCGCCCACCACGTCGCCCACAAAGAGCAGATTCATAGATCACCATGGCTGAATGACACGCGCCCCATGATACCCGAAGCGGGAAACGGGAACCACGCCGGCCGCCCCGGCGAAAGGCCCATGGGGCGTCAGCGCTGGCGCGCCGGGTAGAAGCGCCGCTCCGTCTGCACGCCGTCCAGGGGCACATCCCAGGATTCCCGCGGCAGGGCCGGCACCCGCTGCAGCTCGTAGGCCAAGCCGACGGCGCGGGGGCGGCGCCAGCGCCGCTGGCGGGCCAGATGCTGCAGGGCGCGGTCGTAGAAGCCGCCGCCCATGCCCATGCGCCCGCCCTGCGCGTCGAAGGCCACCAGCGGCGTGAGCACCAGATCCAACTGGCGCGCGTGACGCCAGTGGCGCCGGTGGACCTCCGGTTCGGGGATGCCCAGCCGGTTGGCGCGCAGAGGCGTGCCGATGCGCACCGGCGCGAAGCGCAGCGACTCGCCGTAGAGGGGATCCAGCACCGGCAGGTAGGCGTGCTTGTTCAGGCGCAGGGCGCGCAGGAGCAGGGGCGCGGGATCGATTTCGCCGTCGCCGGCCCAGTAGAAGGCGATGTGGCGGGCGCGGCGAAACACGGGCTGCTTGCTCAGCTCGCGGGCGAGAGTGCGGGCGGCGCGGCGCGCCTCGTCGGGCGGCACGGCACGGCGCAGGCGGCGCATTTCCCGGCGCAGCGCCTTTTTAGTCAACATGCAGGAAAAAGAGGAAAAAAGCGGGAAGGGCAAAACAAAGCCCCCCGCCTGTGCCGTAAGCCGTATCCCTTGAACCTGGAGATCAGGTGGGCGCCTCCACGTCGCTTCAGGCTACTCGGTTGAGCGGCACACCACGACGGTATTAGAAGCTCCCCGGGCATAGACATGTTGGTTCAAGAATCTACCTGAGCTATACGAACACCGCAGGGGGTATGGCTCAACCTTATCCCCAATGGAGAACACTGTCAACCATGCCCTGCAGGCGCTCGACGAGCTCGTCCAAGTCGGCCTGCTGAGCGGCCGCCTGGGCGCGCAGCTGCACCACTTCGGCGGCCAGGTTGAGGGCCACCATCAGGGTCAGACGGTCGGTGCCGGCCACCTTGCCGGCGCTCCGCGCTTCGTGCAGTTGCTGGTCCAAGTAGGCGGCGGCCTCCACGAGCACGGCCGCCTCCGACGGCGGGCAGGCAATCCGGTAGGCCTTGCCGAGCAGCTGGATGTCGATGATCTCGGTACCCGGCGCCCGGCTGGGGCGATCATCCACCATGGCTGTGCTCCTCGACCGGCTCCAGTTCATTCAGCAACCGCTCCAAGCGGCCGCAGACCTCTTCCTGGCGCTCGCGCAGGCGGCGGTTCTCCGCCTGCAACTGTTCGATCTGGCTGGACAGGGCCTGCAGGCGGAACTGGCCGCCATCCACCTGTTCACGCCGCTGCGATTGATAGTCCGCCAGGACGGATTCCAACTGCTTGAGAAGGTTGTCGAAACGGGGATCCTGCAATGGGAAGGCCTCTGAAGGAAGGTAATGCCTTGTTTAGGATGAATACTAGTTTAGTTTAACGCGTTGGCAAGCGCCCGTCACGGCGGGCTAGCCCTTGCCGGCCAGCATCTGCCGCAGCTGGGCGATGGTGCCCTGCGCCACCGCCTGGTGCTGATCGGGGCTGGACTCATCGCCCTCCCAGCGCAGGTCTTCGGGCGGCAACTCCTCCAGAAAACGCGACGGCTCGCACTCCACCATCTCACCATAGCGCTTGCGCCGGGCGGCCAGGCTGAGGGTCAAGGTGTACTGGGCACGGGTCAGGCCGACGTAGGCCAGCCTGCGCTCCTCCTCGATGTTGTCGGTGTCGATGCTGTTGCGGTGCGGCAGGATGCCTTCTTCCATGCCGACCAGGAAGACGTGCGGAAACTCCAGGCCCTTGGCGGCGTGCAGGGTCATCAGGCGGACCTCGTCGCTGTCGCCGGCCTCGCCCTGGCGCTCCAGCACGGAAAAGAGGCTCAGGCGGTTGAGCAGCTCCGGCAGAGTTTGCGGACCGTCGTCCTGCTCGGTCATGCGCTGCATCCAGTCGAAGAGGCTGTTGACGTTTTCCATGCGGCGCAGCGCGCCGCGCTCGTCGCACTGGTCCTTGAGGTAGCCCAGATAGTCGATTTCCTCGGGCAGGCTGCGCAAGGTGGCGCAGACCTCCTGATCGGTGGCGGCGCTCTTTTCCACGCGCTCGGCCATGCGATTCACCCACTGGCCGAACTGGCGCAGGGCCTCCAGCCCGCGGGCGGGCAGGTGCTCGGCCAGGCCCTCCTCCCACACGGCGGCGAAGAGCGAGAGATCGTGCTGCTGGGCGAAGTTGCCCAGGGCTTCCAGGGTGGCGCCGCCGATGCCGCGGCGCGGCGTGTTCACGGCACGCAGAAAGGCCAGATCGTCATCGGGGTTGGCCAGCAGGCGCAGATAGGCCATCACGTCCTTGATCTCGCTGCGCTCGAAAAAGGAGGTACCGCCGGAGATCTGGTAAGGCACATGGGCGGCGCGCAGGGCGGTCTCGAAGGCGCGCGCCTGGTGGTTGCCGCGGTAGAGGATGGCGAAGTCGCCGAAGCGGGCCTTGCGCTGGAACTTCTCCGCCAGCAGCAGACTGACCACCCGCTCCGCCTCGTGCACCTCGTCCTGGCAGCGCACCACGCGGATCGGCTCGCCATGGCCCAGGGTGCTCCACAGCTGCTTTTCGTAGAGATGGGGATTGTTGGCGATCAGCCGGTTGGCGGCATTGAGAATGCGCCCCATGGAGCGGTAGTTCTGCTCCAGCTTGATCACCTGGAGTTCGGGGAAGTCCTGGCTCAGGCGGTGCAGGTTCTCGGCTTCGGCGCCGCGCCAAGCGTAGATGGACTGGTCGTCGTCGCCCACGGCGGTGAGATTGCGGCGGTTGCCGAGCAGCCACTTGATGAGCTGGTACTGGGCGCTGTTGGTGTCCTGGTACTCGTCCACCAGCAGGTAGCGGATGCGCTCCTGCCAGGTGGCGCGCGCCTCGGGATCAGTGGCGAAGAGGTGATTGGGCAGATTGATCAGATCGTCGAAGTCCACGGCGCTGTATGCCTTCAGCGCCCGCTGGTAGAGCGGGTAGAGGCGGGCTGCGCGCTGATGCAGCGGATCGCCGTCCAGGGGCACGTCCTCCGGCATGAGACCGGCGTTCTTGAAGCGCGAGATGCGCCCTTGGATGGCCTCGGCCAGATCGCCGTCGCCGTCATGCTCCTTCAGCAGATCGCGCACCACACCGACGCTGTCGCCGGCGTCGAGAATGGAGAACACGGGCTTGTAGCCCAGGCGGTGGATCTCCTGGCGCAGGATGTTGAGGCCCAGGCTGTGGAAGGTGGAGACGATGAGGCCGCGGGTCGGCTTGCCCTGACAGAGCTGGGCCACCCGCTGCTGCATCTCGCTGGCCGCCTTGTTGGTGAAGGTCACGGCGCAGATGTGCTTGGCGGCCACTTCGTGGCGCTCGATGAGGTGGGCAATCTTGTGGGTGATGACGCGGGTTTTGCCAGACCCCGCCCCGGCCAGCACCAGCATGGGACCGTGGACGTGCGTGATGGCGGCGTGCTGCTGCGGATTCAACTCGGACATGTGCGGGTTCTTTACTTTAAAGGCGATGAATCTTGTCCACCCGCGCCTGGGCGGTGGGCTTGAGGACGATCTGGTCGATGTTGACGTGGGCGGGGCGGGTAGCGGCCCAAACGATGGCATCGGCCACGTCATCGGCGGTCAGCGGCTGCAGGCCCGCGTAGACCGCGGCGGCGCGCCCGGCGTCGCCGGCGAAGCGCACCAAGCTGAATTCGGTCTCCACCAGGCCGGGATCGACCTCGGTGACGCGGATGGGCTCGCCCAGCCACTCCAGCCGCATCGTCTCGCTGATGGCGCGCACGGCATGCTTGCAGGCCGTGTAGCCGGCGCCGCCGACGTAGGTCTCCAAGCCGGCGACGGAGCCGATGTTGACCACGTGGCCGGCGCCGGAGGCACGCAGTTGCGGCAGCAGGGCCTTGCTCATACGGGCCAAGCCCAGGACGTTGCTTTGATACATGGCCAGCCACTTGGCCTCATCCAGCTCGGCAAGGGGCTCCAGGCCCAGGGCGCCGCCGGCGTTGTTCACCAGCACGTTGAGCGCCGGCACCCGGGCGGCAAAGGCGGCCACGCTGGCCGCATCAGAGACGTCCAGCGGCAGGGCGACCGCGCCGATCTCATCGGCCAGCGCCCGCAGGCGCTCCCGGCGCCGGGCGCCGATGAACACCTGGAAGCCCGCGTCCGCCAGCTGGCGGGCGACGGCGGCGCCGATGCCGCTGGAGGCGCCGGTGACGACGGCAGTTTTCCGGGTCATGGGATTTCAGCCAAAGCGATAGCGCTTGCGGATCGGCGCCAGCACTTCCCAGGTGCAGGACAGGCCGGCGGGAAAGGTGACCAGGTCGCCCGCCCCTACGCGCACCGGCACACCGCCATCCGGCGTGACGAGGACCTGCCCTTCCAGAATATAACAGGTCTCCTGCTCGTCATAGGTCCAGGGAAAGCGGGAGGTCTCCTTCTGCCAGACAGGCCAGCGGCCGACACCCAGCGCTTCGAGGATTTTCTGGTCCGGATTGCTTTGCACTTGGATGGTCATGATCGCTTCCTTCGGACAAAGAGACGGGAATCGTGCTGGGCGTGCGGCACGGCAGGCAACGCGGATGCGGGCCATTGCCCCCGTTGCGGGCGCGCTTTATGTTATGGCATTCATCGGCATCTGTGGAGGCCCCATGTCCGAATCCGAACCCAAACCCGCGCTACGCAAGCTGCAGCCGCTTTGCGCCCAGATACCGCTGCCTACCATCCGGGCGGTGGTGGATGACTTCTACAACCGCATCCAGCAACACCCCACCCTGGCGGAGCCCTTCGCCGCCGTGAGCGACTGGGAGCTGCACAAGGATCGCCTGACCCACTACTGGTGGACGGTCATGGGCGGCCAGCCCTACCGCAACTACGGCTACGCTCTGGGCGACAAGCACGCGCCCGTGGGCATCACCCATGCGCTGGTGGACGACTGGCTGGCGCTCTTCTACGAGACCCTGCTCGATCACCTGGAACCGGAGCTGGCACAGCGCTGGCTGCGCCTGGCCCAGGGCATCGGCGAATCGCTGCGACTCATGTTCGCCCGAGACTAGCGGCGCCCGCGACCCCACCTCCATCTTCCGGGGAGGATCGTGCCCCCTCGTCGCACTGACACGATAGGTCGTCCGTGTGCGTCACCCGCCCGGGCCGATTGACAAATTTTGTCACCCGGCCCGCAGTCCATCCAGCAGAAAACCAGGTTTTTCCTCACTTCCCGCCTGTTGGCACCCGATTTGCTATCCCCGCTAGGCAGTCAATTTTTTGACGCCCAAGAAACCAACCTAGGTTACTGATTTTACATGTCTTTTCGCCAAAGGCCTCTTCAGAAGCAGTCGTAACAGAGGAAGCAAATCTTGATTACAAATTATTTGAGCCGAGCCCGCACCGGGTTCTTCGCCCTTCTTTTGCTTTTTTCCGCTGCGCCCGCCATGGCGGAGCAACCCCAGAAACAAGCCTTTCCAGAAAACGCCTACGAGCTGCCGCTGAGTCAAAAAAATGACTTGCAGGCCGCCCTCAACAAGCATCGCGTCGTACGCCTGCAGCCGGGCGACTACAGCTCCGCCGGGACCATCACCTTGGACAGCTGCCAGCAGCTCTATGGCGTAGCGGGCAGCACCAAGCTGTCCAAGGTGGTCGTCAAGGGCGGCACCGCCGGCGCGGTCCTGAGCGGCGTGCAGAGCGGCCTGGAGTTCCCGGCTTCCAGCCTGGTGACCCACGACAACCTGTTCCAGCGCATCACCGGCGTGGTGACGGTCAACGGCGCGACCCTGGAAAACAACGTGTTCCTGGATCTCTACGGCCAATTCAAGTTCGACAACAGCGGCGGCGGCTACATGAAGAATAACCGCTTCGTGCGCATGACCTCGCAGGGCTACAACCCGGCTTTCGTGCACAAGGGCGACCCCGCCCGCAAGACCGGCGGCAACGTGTGGGTGTGGACCAACATGCTGTCCCCGCCCGGCGACGCCATGTACCTGGACAACCAGACCGATGCCACCTTCGTCGGCATCGACGCCGAGTCCTGGAACTACTCCCGCCAGGGCAGCAAGGCCATGCTGACCGCCCGCTCCCTGGGTTCCCTGCGCGTGTTCCAGGTCAACGGCGGCCAGAACGGCAACTCGCTGATGACCGGCATCTTCGACGTCAACGCGGACGAGTTCCAGCTGCACGGCACCAACATGGGCAAGACGGGCAGCCCGGCCCTTGCCTTCCGTGGCCAGCGCACCGCCATGGTCAATCTGCAGAAGCTCTCCACCGATGATGGCGCCGGCTTCCGCTTCAAGGCCTTCGAGGGCGGCAGCGCCGACGCCCTGGTCAACGGCGGCAGCATCCGCGCTGCGCTGCCCTCCGCCCAGCAAGACGCCATGCGGCGCATGTACGCCAACTCCGGCCGTAGCGGCCAGCTGTGGGAGCGGCCGACCTTCAATGCCATCCCGGACCCGGCGGGCCCGAACTGGAACGCCAACCTGGCCGGCCAGAAGGATTCCACCGACTACATCCAAAATCTGGTCAACAGCCAGGGTGTCGCCAAGCTGCCGGCCGGCATCTACTACATCTCCCGGCCGATCAAGCTCAAGGGCGGCCAGGGCATCATCGGCGCCGGCGCGGACAAGACCGCCATCATCGCCAAGAGCCCGGATATCGATCTCATCGTCAGCGATGCCCGCCTGACCCAGAAGTACAGCACGACCCGCTTCGCCTTGGGCGACCTGACCCTGCAGGGCGGGCGCAACGGCATCCATCATGAGCCCAACGGCGCCGGCGGCGGCGCGCAGTTCAACAAGATCTTCCTGTCCCATGTGACCATCCGCGACATGCGCGAGGCCGGCATCTTCATCGACCGCATCATGGCGTGGGACAACAACTTCATCGATCATGTGAACTTCTTCCGCAACGGCGTGGGCATCAAGCA